>CAZYTI010000943.1:0-2520 GCA_964650065.1 uncultured bacterium | reverse complement strand
CCATACGCATTCAGATTCACCGCTGCGTTCAAAGCCGCCGCTCCACTGCCAATGATGAGCGTATTCAACGAGTACAATGGAAAGGTGATATGATTAATCTTTATTTCTGTCTTTTCCACAGTTTTCCCCTTCATATCCTTATATCCCCTATTGCCCCTATTGCCGATATATCCTGTCGATCCAGTTCATCCTGTCAAAACCACTACAACCGATACAAATGAAATCCCCCATCCACATGAATAACCTCTCCCGTCGAGAAGGGGAACGCTCCCGTGGCAATGGCGGCGACTGCCTTGCCGATGTCTTCCGGAAATCCCCACCGTTTGATTGGTGTCAAACCTTCCCGAATGAGTCGGTCATATTTCTCCTTGACGCCCTTGGTCATATCGGTCTCTATCACACCGGGACGGATTTCAAAAACCTGAATCCCGTATTCGGCCAGACGGTCGGCATAGAGCTTGGTCATCATAGAAATTCCCGCCTTGGAGATACAATACTCTCCCCGGGCCGGCGAAGAGGTGAAGGCAGATATGGAGGAAATGTTGACGATTTTTGGGTTTCGACCTTCGTGTGCCTGCTTCAGCTCGATCATCCAGTTGGCTGCCAGCTGGGTGAGGAAGTAGGGACCCTTCAGATTGATGCTGATGACCCGATCAAAACTATCCTCTGTGGCTTCCAGAATATCCAAGCGCTCTTTGGGTGCAACACCGGCATTGTTGACCAGAAGATCCAATCGACCGTATTCCGATTTTATTTCATCTATGAGCCGAACCCGTTCCTGGGACAGGGAAATGTCGGCCTGCACATAAAGAACGCTTCCTCCCTTCTCCTGAATCTTATCCAATTCTCCCTGAACATCCTTTCGCCCCCAGACATCATCCACAACGATATCGAATCCATGATCTGCCAGTTTCTCGGCGATCCCCAGTCCAATCCCCCTCCCCGCACCCGTGATTAAAGCGACTTCCTTTTCCATTTTTGGTCCTTTCCCAATAAAAAACTGTCGATCTCTTCAGCGGCGGCCAGTCCATCCGCCACAGCCTGCACCACAGTGAGTCCGCCGTTGACAATATCCCCTCCCGCAAACACACCCTGCCGATTGGTACGATGATCATTCGGCCCAATAACAATCAATCGATCATCAGTCAACTCGACACCCGGGACTATATCATTCAGGTTGTCCGGTGGTTTTTGTCCCAGGGCTTCAACAACCAAATCGACCTCGATCTCCAGAATCTTCCCGGGGATTTCTACAGGCGCACAAAATCCATGCTCATCAGGATCGTCCAGCCGGACCTGGATGACCTTCACCGCTTTGATCTTACCATTATCAGCAACATATCCCCTGGGCATAAATTGATTCATAAAAATGATGTCCTGAAAAAGGGCATGCTGCCTTTCGGATAGCCAGGCAGGCATGGTCTTGAAGGATTCAAAGCAGATCATATATACATCCCTGGCACCGTGTTTTTTCAAGGCGATGGCCGAATCGACACCGGTATTACCGCCACCGATGACCGCTACCGTCTCAGGAACCTGAACCTGACCCATCTGTTTGACTTCCTCGAGGAACCGGAGGCCGTTTCGCAGATTCTCCATGGGCCCGTCGGCCAGAGTTTTTCCTTCCTGAAGACCCAGACCGAGGAAAACGGCATCATGATCTCTCATGATTTCGTCCAGATTGTAATCCGGTGTGATGGGGGTGTTGAATTTCCGGTCAAGACGGTCGGGTCGTATATCATCAAGAATCGCGATGATTTCGGTTTCCATCCTGTCCTGAGGCAAGCGTTCCACCGGAATGAGTCGACGTACCATACCTCCCGGTTGAGCCTGGTCATCAAAGAGAATCACCTTGTGACCCTTGCGCAGCAGATAAACGGTACAAGCCAAACCGGCAGGTCCGGCACCGACCACAGCAATCTGTCTCCCAGACGACTCATCGGGCATATTGAGTCTGACAAATCCCATTCTTTGGGCTTGTTGTGCCACCGCCCTCTGGATATCTTGAATTGCGATGGCCTGATCGGTTAGAATTTTCTCCATACATCCACTTTCACACTGTACCTCTGTCGGACAAACATAGGCACAAATCTCCGGGAGCACATTCTTCTCTGTCAATACATTATAGGACGCCTCAATGTCTCCTTTGGCAAAGGCCTGGATGAATTCAGGTATATTGATGTTGGCCGGGCAAGTCTTCCGGCACAGGGGAGTTTCACAATGACGACATCGTTCGGCCTCTTCAATGAGACGATCGGGTGAATAACGGCGTCCCAACCGATAGTTGACTCCATAAATCTCCTTATCGTATACTACGCACCCCGTACTTCCGCCGTCTCGCATAATCTGTGTGCAAGATGAACAGGTCACACAGCATTTGTAAGGATCCATTTCTCCCTTTTCTATTAGGTCTCTGACAAAATTTGGATAGGCAAGGGCCCCTCGTCCGAGACCGATGATGTTCGCCCACCCTCTTTTTACGACCGCCGCGCCTACCCGAGGGAGGAGATACCGAAGCCA
>CAZYTI010000942.1:0-2525 GCA_964650065.1 uncultured bacterium | reverse complement strand
GTTTCCGATAACCGTATTTCTTACCAGGATGTGAACAGAATTACTGCTGGTATACTAAGAAAAAAAGCGATAACATTACATGTGCCGATTTCATTTCTTTCAACAGCCAGCCTACTGAGAGAAATGATTCAACAGGGGAAGGAACGACCGGTTTATTTGGATAAATCGAAAATCCGAGAACTTCGGCATCGATATTGGATATGTGATGGGGGAAAGGCAAAGAAAGAATTGAGTTTTACACCGAAAATTGCACTTCCCGAAGGTATTGAGAGGACGTTTGCCTGGTACGAGGAAATGGGATGGAAATAGGGAGACCTGATCATCTTCATATGCGCAGCATAGTGTTTAAAAAAGGAGGAATTGAATTTTCTTTTGGAGATTTCTGATTTGGGATTGGAGGTGTAAAGAATCGGCTGGTTCGGTATGGCGTTTTTCTTTTAATAAATAGAGCCTTGCTTGAAGGAAATCCATGATTTTATTTCTGGTAAGCTTAGGCTCATATTCGTATATTTCATTCTTCCGATTAAGCGAACTCATCTCTATGGGTATCCCAAAAAAAGTAAAGATGTTCTCCGGTGAAACTTTTTTTCTTTTAAGAAAACCCTTATTGACAAGGACATCCAGACTTCGATTCATTCCTTCTGCTGTAATTGGTTGGTTTACATCCATATGTTTATAGATCTCAATTTGAGTCGCTTTTGTGCTTTTTAACACATGGGCCATGGCCCGAATTTGCACTTCAGTAGGCATGAAATCGAACCGAGGAGGTATTACTTTTTCTTCTCTGTTCTGCACCATTTTAGATAGAACATTTTGCATCGATATGCCTGGCTGGAATCCCTGATTTCGTGTTTTGATCATATCGTCGATGTCATCGCCGGGAATGACCGGATTGGTCAGATCATCGAGTGAAAATACCAACTTATTATTGTCACGAAGGGAACGCTTCGTATTGTCCTTAAGAAAGTCATCCTCTTTTTCTTTTTTGAGTAGGAATCGGTTCCATGCATCCTCGGTAAAGAGTGGCACCGTATTTGAATGGAAATAGGTTGATTCTTGTAACGAATCGATGTTGACTACCCGATTTTCTGAAGGTGTGAAAACCGGCGGTTTGGACGATGGTGATATCCGTGGTATCTCATCACGATTTTGTTGGATTTGGATTAGGCTGGACGTCGACTCGGTTACGAGTACGATATGTAAACCTGGATGAAAGAGGGTTTTGTTGGCCTCCAGGATATAAACAAATATTACGAACGTTGCATGGACCCATAAAGAGGCAATGAGAGCGAAGATTTTATTTTTCATGCAAGCTCCAGGACCGGAACGGAATACATTGCTTTTACGATGAACGATTCTGAGAGTTCCTTCAAAAGGAAAGTTAAAAAAATAGAGGAAGAAAGTAAAGGATTGGGTATCGAATCATGGAGGATTTTGTTGTTATTTTTTCCACGGCTTCTTCTGAAGAAGAGGGAATTCTGATTGGAACAAAATTAGTGGAGGAAGGTCTTGCTGCTTGTACCAATGTCGTTCCTGGTATCAGATCGATTTATGTCTGGAGAGGGGAACTTTGTACTGATCCTGAAGTTCTCTTAATCATTAAGACCACAAAACGTAATGTTAACCGAATAGTGAAACGAGTAAAAGAGCTCCACAGCTACGAAGTACCGGAAGTGATTGCACTCCCCATTTTACACGGATCTGAGGATTATTTGAAGTGGATGGAAGAATCGCTCTCATAAGGGAACATCGGATCGTCTGGGCAATAGGATTGTCCTTGGTGATTCATTTCTTTTTTTTGCTCCTGTTTTCCCAACATGGAGGAAATTTACTCGTCCAATTACCCAATGGGCATGCTGAGACCAATGAAAAAAGAATCGCCTTTGAAATTATTGAGACACCGGAGGAAAGTCGCAGTCAAGTCCCGCCAGACCAGGCTCAACTTCTATCCGATAAAAACAGCATGACCCGAAATGAGGCAGATCAAGGACTCCCCAATAGTGGATTGCCCTATTCGGAGGGAGAAGTCAATACAAAAACCTTTCCTTCCATAGCCTCGGTGGGTTCCCAGGGAGTTCGGTCTCAACCTCAAGATCATGAGGGAAAAGAATCGACTGAAGCGGAAGAAACTGTCAACGCACATCCATCCTCAACCTATTCTTATAATAAATCTTATAATGAATCCTATACTGAAAAAAAATTTAACAGGAACCTTCTCCTGGGGCGAAGGGGGGAGAGCCCCATGTCTGATCAGCGTCCTGCTTATAATCAAAGAGAATTTAGCGCCGATCAATTGGGAGGATTCAGTTTCAATACATATGCCTGGGATTTTGCACCCTACCTCATTGAGTTGAAACGGCGAATTGAGCGCAATATTTATCCTCCTCCGGCTTTCACACAGTTGGGATTTGGGGGCAATAACATTCTCAGGTTTCGTATTTTTCCGGGCGGTCAATTAGAAGGACCGGAGGTGCTGGGATTTAAAGGTGAGAAAGCACTGGTTGAAACCAGTAGAAAGTCTATTC
>CAZYTI010000941.1:0-2528 GCA_964650065.1 uncultured bacterium | reverse complement strand
AATAAAGATCTCCATCGTATCTCCGCATGATCCTGAAATACGAGCGTGGCCATCCGGATTTACGATGGCTCCAACGTTTCTTGGCTCATAGGCCAAAGTCACGACTTTATCAGAAAATACTTTAGAGGCCTCATCCATAAAATATTTTTGCAAATCATCGAACACTTTCTCGATATCTTCTTTACTGTTTTTCATTAACCGTACCTTTACCTAAAAGTGGTTCAATAATTCTTTTCCGATTTCTTTTATGCTTCTTGCAACAGCCTCGTCACTGTATTCTATGACCGTCTCTCCATTCACCATGGCCTTGGTAACAACAGAATCGTAAGGTATACGGCCGATGACAGGAGTTCCAAATTTGAGTGCGGCAAATTCGATCTTTTGGCTCATTACATCGTTCAGATCGGCTTTGTTGATCACCAACACGGAAGGAATTTTGAAGTGCTTCGACAATCCCAATACCCTGTCCATATCATGTAAACCGGATATGGTGGGTTCTGTGACCACGACCACGAGGGAAGCACCTGTGATTGAGCTGATCACAGGACATCCGATACCGGGAGACCCGTCCACCAGTATCGTGCTCAATCCCTTTTCCTCTGCCAATTGTTTGGCCTGACGACGGATGAGGCTGACGAGTTTGCCCGAGTTCTCCTGGGCAATGCCCATCCTCGCATGGACCATGGGCCCGAATCGGGTTTCCGACAGATACCACTCTCCTGACAATCGATCTACCAGGGAAATGGATTCCACCGGACAGAAATGGGGACAAACCCCACAACCTTCACAATCTATTTTGTTGACCACAAAATCGGGAGAAATGGCCTCATACTTGCATACTTCAAGGCATCGTCCACATTGGGTACAGATATCTTGTTCAATGACTGCTCGCACGCCACTGTAAAAATCGGTCTTCTTTTGAATCTGAGGTTGCAGGAGAAGATGCAAATCAGCCGCATCCACATCGCAGTCGGCAATGACCATATCATCCCACAGGGCCGCGAGAGAGGCCGCCAGCGTGGTCTTACCCGTCCCGCCCTTTCCGCTGATGATGATGATTTCTCTCACAGGCTCACCTCTTCAACCATTTTGATTCTGTTCTTCACCTTTTCATACAGCATAGCGAAATCTTTCCTGTATTGTGGCAGTACATTCACGACCATTTCTCCTTTAGAATAAGACTCTGCAATGAGTCGATCATCGGGGAGCTCAAGTAGAATGTCGATTTTCTCATCTTTGCAGTATTTCCACACCTTCCGGTCTCCAACTGTCGATCGATTGACGACCACACCAAAGGGGATCTCCAGAACACGAACCATGTCTACGGCCAGTTTGAGGTCGTGGAGACCGAAGGGCGTCGGTTCAGTAACCAGGACAATAAAATCAACCCCTCTTGTCGCTTCTATGACTGGACAGGATGTACCGGGAGGCACATCGATGAGGGTCACATCCGTTTTTTGTTCGGACAAGCCAATCCGTTTCACTTCCTTGATGAGGGGCGGTGACATGGCTTCCCCGATACGAAGACGACCATGAAAAAATCGAATGCTTCCTGAAATTCCCTCTGAGATGGTTCCAACCTCCTTACGACCATCTGTAATGGCATTGACGGGACAGATGAGTTTACACCCTTCACATCCATGACAAAGTTCTGGGAAGACCAGAACATTGTCTTTGATCGTCATCATGGCACCGAACTGACAGAGATTCGAACACTGCCCGCAGAATGTACATGTCTCCAGGTCCACATTAGGCACAAACGTATGAAAGACCCATTCCTTTTCGATTTTCGGCTTTAAAAAGAGATGGCCGTTGGGTTCTTCCACATCACAGTCGAGGAAGGAAACGTTCCGGTCTTCCAAAATTTTAGCCAGATTCGTGGCAATGGTGGTTTTTCCGGTTCCACCCTTACCGCTGGCAATGGCTATAACCATTCAATACTCCTACCTATCTCTAATAATTCATAAAATGATCTGGCAAGTTCTATCCAATAGCCTCCCATACCAGATCCAGGACGTTCCTTACCTCAAGTCGGCCATTATGTTCCTTGGCCGCATTTTTCAAGTTGAGTTCACATGTGGGACAAAGCGTGACCAAATAATCTGCTCCTGTTTCGAGCGCTTCGCTGACTCGATTCTCAGCCATCTTCTCGGATAGTTTTATATCGGTGACCAATACACCCCCGCCACCACCACAGCAAACAGCCTCTTTGCCATAAGTCGACATCTCGACCAGCTCTGTGCCGATTTCTTCCAGTAACCACCTGGGCTCATCCACCATGTCCAATCCTCTTGCCAGATTACATGGATCATGGTAAGTGACTTTCTTATTCAACTTCTTGATACGATTATTATTGTTGGGCAGTCTCTCGACAATTTCATCGATGATATACTTCGCCTTTAAATCAGGGTATTTCTTTTTAACAAAAAATACACAGGTCGTGCAGGCACATATAATTTCCTCATCCATATCAAGGATGGTTTCTCTGAATTTATCTTGCTGAATTGCGAATCTTTCCTTGTCACCTA
>CAZYTI010000940.1:2155-2531 GCA_964650065.1 uncultured bacterium | reverse complement strand
TCAAGTCCAGCCCGCCCGATTTTTTCTGGTTTGGTTTGTTAAAATCTGGATGGAAGAATAGTAGTGCTATGGTTAAATCATTGGATCCCATTTTTTGAGGTCGATAGTCGAAGTAATCATTGGAGGCAATGTTATTGATTTTTAAAATGTACCCCCCCGACTATTTTCTTAGGCAAAAAGGATTTGACTTTATTAAATGTATTCTATCAAGATATTTAGACCATTTATTCATAGTTCTATATCCATAGGGGTATTATATAGACATTCTTTGCCTATTTGACTTCCATTCATAGTATTTTACAGGTAAAACAGATTCTAAGTCATATATTTTCTTTAAATCATCAATAAATGAGTTCGATATTTGAATCATAGGGGA
>CAZYTI010000940.1:0-2145 GCA_964650065.1 uncultured bacterium | reverse complement strand
TTCCCGAATAATCGGGACGCTTAAGCCTATGTTTATTATAAGCATAGGCTTTTTTCTTTATGTCAAAATAGATATTCATTGAAATGATATGGTCGCTGTTTGTTTTGAAGGAAATTTCTGTTGTTTTTTAAAATAATATTGACTATTTTTTTTATTAACTATTACTGGATTCTAACATGGACAAGTTGAGACCAATTCATGAGTGTCATCTGACGGAACATGCGAAGTATCAAATGAAAAGAAGAGGAATTAAAAAGGCTGAAATTGAAAATATTTTATCCAATCCTGAACAAATGAATATGATAAGGGGCGGCAGGGCGGTTTATCAGTCTCGGATGGATATTAATGATGATCGTACTTACTTGTTTCGTGTTTTCGTAGATGTTAATTTAAATCCACCTGAAGTAGTGACTTGTTATAAGACGAGTAAAATAAAGAAATATTGGAGATAGAAATGAAAGTGAAATATGATAAGTATACGGATACCTTAACGATTATTTTTTCGAATAATCGAATAGAAGAAAGCGATGAAGATAAACCAGGGACTATATTGGATTATGATAACTCGGGCAATCTTGTATCAATGGAAATACTGGACGCATCGAAAAGAGTAATAGCACCCAGTCAAATCGATCATGAAGTAACACCGGCGTAGAGTAAATATCGTCATTTTAAATTATAATTACCATTTACAATGCTAGACACACCGTCCCCTTGGGGACGCAAAAGCCTATGCTTATTAAAGGCATAGGCTTTTTTATTTTCCGATAGTAACACGCATCCTATCCCTGTTTAAAAAAATCTAATATATTTCTTGACTTTTCCTCATATATTAGGTTACGTCATATTGGCTAAGTCTCAAACTAATACACGAAATAGTTAGACAAAAATCAATTGCTGTTTTTCCGATACCATGATTTTTTTTACGTTAACCTCGTTAAATTAAAATTGCTTATCCTTATGAATGAATTATCTAACTTCTGGCTAAAGTTAACCAATTTCTACCGCTCCGAAATTCCAATAACATTCCATTAAATTATTATTTGCTAACTTTTCAACTCACAAAACGTTAACCCTGGCGTAAACTCGGCCTGGGGAATGAAATCGTTTCTCCCTGCGTGCCGAGTAGTCGTGAAGATGGGAAGATGTCTTTCGCTATCAAATTCAGACCAATTTTTATGGTAACCCCAAATCGTCCTTACTCTCTATCGTCAAAGTGTTTCCTGTTTCTGGAGGATCATGTCCGGTTAACAAAAATTTTACTTCTTCAGACATTTCCACGTTTACATGAAATTTGTTTTCGAAATAAACAACCAATGTCACCGCCTCTTTTTCCATCAGTTCAACATACGTAATTCTTTCTCGGTTAATAAATACGGTTTTTCCATCTCTTGTTTTGGCTTTAACAAACATTTTTCTCACCTTTCAATTATTCTTTATTGACTCAAACAATTCAATTATTCTTGATGCGGGCTCAACTACTGATAAACCGATAAATTCGAATGATTGATAATGAATGTTTGTTGAATCAATTGAGGTTGGCATTAGAGAAATAGGTGTAGTTCCAATATCCATGGTATGTAGGAAGCCTAATGATACAATACCTAACAATCGACTTGCACCACCCACCTTGAAATTTCCCATCCTCGCCATTCCTGAGGGTACTGTGAAAACAGGGCCACCGCTATTACCTGGATAAAGCATTGCATCAATTAAAAGGGGTGTCTGACCGAATTGTTTATAATTTACATGTGAAATTATACCATGTCTCACAAGCGGTTGTGTCCAATATCCTTCACCGACTGCTCCCGGATAACCAAACACCAAGATTGATGCACCTTCAAATGCTTCATTCCTGGTTGCAATATTGTTAATTGTTACTGGATCTACTGAACTTCTGCCTGCTTCAATTTTTTTAATTTTAAGTTGCAGTATTGCTAAATCAACAGATTTGTTGGGGTGTGGGGTCCATAGGTGTTCGCCGTTTTCTTTTAATTTGATTTCTATACCATGATAAGTAATTACAGATTTTTCAGAAAACCAAGAAAAGCGTATTCTAATATTATCTGGATCCCAGTTTTTTTTCGGAGAAAAAAGAACATGTTTAGCGGTGACTATATATGGTAGTTTATCAGTTGTATCAGG
>CAZYTI010000939.1:0-2538 GCA_964650065.1 uncultured bacterium | reverse complement strand
ATGCGAGGAAGCATGGGGCGGGTTTGTAAAAGCGAAACGCAAAGGCGCAAAGGAGACGCAAGGAGCGCAAGGAAAAGACTATGGATTTAAAAAGAGTGGGATGGAGGGGATTGGGGATGAGGGATTTAGGGAGGAGATAGTTACAAATTTTGGAAAGTCAATTTTTGGTATCATTGATCAATTAAAATCAGTTGCCTTCGTGGGTGACTTTTTTTATATTCAGAGTATAGTCTTACCATATTGAATTGGAGCATCTGATGGGTATCATTTATGCAAATATCGAATTGATAAATTATGATGATTTGGTTTTATTCAGGAAGGGTTTTATTAAAGAAAGGGAGATTAAGCGCCTCGTCGTGAAATCCCTCGTGGATACTGGTGCATACATGTTATCCATTCCTGAACATCTTAAAGAACAATTGGGATTAGTCATTGTTGATGAACGTGAAATTGAATTGGCAGATGGTCATATTGAGAAGGTCCCTGTCGCAGGGGGTATCGAAATTCACTTCGAAAATCGAAAAGCGCTGATTAATGGTTTTGTCATTGGCAATGAAGTTCTGTTGGGTGCAATCCCCATGCAAGAATTGGACGTGGTTATTAATCCCAAAAAGGAAACGATTGAAGTGAATCCGGAGAATCCATTTGTACCGAAGTACAAGATGAAGTAAGGATTGGTTAATGGTCGTGTGTTCTTTGCGGTTAAATGAAAAGCGAACCGCAAGGAACAGCTATTAGCTATTAGAAATTAGCTATTAGCTATTAGCTATTAGCTAAAAGCTAAAAGCTAACAACTGCTTTTTGGAGGCGCAAGGGGAGAAGGGAATTTCGGATTTCGGATTGCGGATGTCGAATTGAAAAAAATCTGAATTGAGTTGTATATTATCAAGTTTTAGTATCAGAGATCAATTTAAATGAGTTGCCTTTGGAGGGAGCTTTTTTTATATTCATGTAGGTTTTGGATTCTACGAAACATGAATACCTGGAATTCAGGAGTCATGTATGAGCTTGTTTAAAGTCAAAATAATTGCGGTCAACACTAAAAAGGAAGATGCCAGGACGCCTCCAATTGAGGTATTGGTCGATACTGGATCGGAACTTACCTGGCTCCCTAAAGTTTTGCTGGATAAGGCGCAGATCAAACCTGTTCGCAAGCGTACTTTTCAGACGGCAACAAAACAAACAATCGAGCGGGAAGTGGGATATGCCATATTACAAGCCGAGGGATTTGAAACGATTGATGAGGTTGTATTTGCTCTTGATAGTGATATGCATTTAATGGGTGTACGTACAATCGAGGGATTTGGCGTTACTGTAGATAATATTGGTCATCGGTTTGTTGCCCAAAATACATTGGTTGCCTGAAAATTTAGGAAGAGACAATTCGGATTTCGAATTGCGGATGTCGGATTTAAAAACAATGTTGAATTAAAAAAGAGGAGATAAATAAATGGTCGAGGATAAAAGTAAAAAACTTACACTGAAAAGCACGAAAAGAGAGATGCTGGATGCTTATAAGGAGCTCGTTCAAAAATTAGAAGAGAGACGGGAGATGGAGTTAAAACCGGAACAGAAAGCGGAAGAACAAAAAATACGTAAAGTCGTTGAACGGGCAAATGGGTTGACCCTGGAAGGGATTAACCGAAGTGTTGTAGAACTAAAGAACGAGATCAATAAAACTTTCGGCACACTGTTGGAAAAGTTGGAAAGTGAATTGGCAAAATATCAAGATATTTCACAGGCGATTGTCGCAAAGGAAAAAGAGCTCGAGGAGATTTATGAGATTCAGAAATCAGCTTCGAGTTTGGCTGCATTGATTGAGGCACAGAATCAACGTCGTAAGGATTTTGAGCTGGAAATGGAAGAGAAAAAACAATCCTTGTTATCGGAGATCGAGTCTACGAGAAAACAATGGGAAACTGAAAAAATCCGATATGAGACGGAACTCAAGGAGTCGAAAGAGGTTGAAGAAAAACAGCGGAAGCGTGAAAAGGAAGAATATGATTATACATTCAATCGGGAACAACAGATTGGAAAAGATCAGTTTACAGATGAAATGGCTAAGTCTGAAAAAGCATTGAATGATAAGAAGGAGCGGGTCGAAAATGAGCTCACAGAACGGGAGCTGACTGTTGCAGAACGTGAGGAGAATATCGTTGCGCTGGAGAATCGCATTAAAGAACTCGAAAAAGCCCAGGATGAGGTCGTGAAAAAGGCCATCAAGGAAACGACGGATACGCTTCTTGCCAATTATCAGTCTAAAGAGACACTGATGAAAAAGGAATTCGAAGGTGAGCGTAATGTGCTTTCGGCCCGTATTCAGTCCCTCGATGAAACAGTGAAACGTCAAAATGAAGAAATTTCAAAGTTGATGCGGCAGTTGGAAAAAGCAGCGACTCAGGTTCAGGATATTGCCGTGAAGGCCGTGGAAAGTTCTTCACATTTAAAATTCATCGATAAGTTTCACGCATCGATGGAGGAGAAAAGACCGAGAGAAGTCGAAGTGAAGAATAAACAATAACCTTGTGTTTTTTGTGG
>CAZYTI010000938.1:0-2539 GCA_964650065.1 uncultured bacterium | reverse complement strand
GTGACACAAAACGCTTCCTTTATGATGTCAAACTCTGACAAAAGTGAATAGATCCAAGTCATGTGATGATGCCTGACTCCGCCCCCGGCATAAAGTCTAAATACCCCAAAGGTGCCAAACTCATCCCTAAATAGATTGTATCTTTCATTGTTTCTTTTGTCTCGTTGCAAAGGGTAGTCACTTAGATAAAGAATGCCATTCGACTTCAAGATCCTATGAATTTCTGTGATCAGATCGATTTGACCGCTATTCGTTGGCATACAGGTCAAGACGGCCAAAACTATGCAAGCTGAAAACTCATTATCATAAAAAGGTAATCTCGCACCATCAATCTCCTTTAGCTTAAGGTTGGGGTACAAGAAAAGCGCATGCTTTATCATTTCAGAGGAAATATCGACACCGATAACATTATTAAATCCAGCCTCCATGAGCTCCGAACACGATCGGCCGTATCCACATCCATAGTCAAGAATCGTGGCGTCCAGTGGGATCAGACCCTTAAGGACATCCAATCTTATGGGATGAGTGAAGGTTTTCTTTTTAGCAACTGAATCCCAGTATGCTTTTTGCCTGTCAATTTCATTCATGCTGTTCTTTGCCAATTATATCAAATACTAACCAAAGACGATATTTTAACAATTTTCTTCTAAAAACAACCGAAACCTAAATATCAACTAGTGGTGCTGTTTAGTTACTAAATTGCCTTTAATAGCAGGCCATTAAACTTTTACACTTTATACAGTTCCACCGGTTCTGATTTCCCCCGTATGGGTGTGTCGGGTAATTTTTCCAGTTTCAGGTTATTCGTTAGTGCTGCGTATGTTGTTGAACTGATTAAAATGTCCGTGCCGAAGTCCTTGTTCAATTCCTGGATACGGGAGGCTATATTCACCGTATCCCCAACCAGTGTGTAGGACAACCTGTCCGGGCTGCCGATATTGGCCGCCAGAACATGACCCGTGTGAATACCGATGCCATGCTGGAGCCGGTGCATATTCTTTTCTTCCAATCTATTATTTAACAGATGAAGCCGTTTACGCATTTCAATAGCGGCATGCACTGCCTGGGAGGGATGATCGGGCAGGGGCAGCGGGGCGCCGAAAACGGCCTCGATTTCGTCGCCGATGAACTGGATGACCAATCCTTTATGAAATTGAATGGCCTCTGTCATTTCTTTGAAATATTCGTTAATGAGTTTGGCGACGTCTTTGGGCGCCATTATTTCCGCCAATGTGGTGATATTTCTCAGGTCGGCAAACAAAATGGAGACTTCTTTTAATTCTCCGTCCAAAGGAATCCTCCCCTTTAATATCTCATCCCGGATTTCCTTGGTTACATATTTTCCAAACGTCTCCTTTATGAAATCCCTCTCCTTGAGTCCTTCCATCATGAGATTAAAATTTTTCGCCAGCGTACCGATTTCGTCCTTTGATCGGACATCAATTGATATATTCATGTCACCGTTGCTCACCGATGCAACGCCTTCGGATAAGATTTCAATGGGTTTGGCAAACTTGCGGGAGAACAGATAGCCCAATATTCGGGTCAGTACCAGCAGGATGACCGTAATGATCGTAATATGGATACCCAGGGTGGTCAAGACGCCGCCTAAACCTTTCCGGTGCAGGATCAATTTCAGAAAATACTTATTGTCGTCATTTTCACCTGTGATGTTGTGATAAAGGGTGAGGTTCTCCTTGGTGATGAAAAAGTGAAAATTGGAAAGGATTAAAGGGGCCTTCAATTTGCGGTCAAGCTTTTTCAGAATGGCATCCGAGGCCGGTTCTTTATAAATTACCTGGTCATTTTTGAAAAATATTCTATACCAGGCGGATTTTTTTTCCTGCTTGCAATAGATGGAAACGTCCTCGATGGCGTATAGATCCGGAGACAGACTGAGAAAGGTTTTCAGTGTTCCATAAATGTCCGGCCTGAATTTTCCGATGCTGTGCCAGATAAAATCACTCTCATTCACATCTTCAAGGTCTTCAAACTGGTTATGAATTAGATTTGTAATGGAATTGACCATGCTTTGCCGAAAGGCCATCAGATATAAGGTTGATGTGGCGTAAAAGATGATAATGCCGAAAATCGTGAAATAAAACGTCATTTTACGGCTGACGGATGATTTCCAGAAGGTTAATAACGAGCTTACATGACTTAGGGCTTTCATCTGAACTCCGAATGGACAAAATTTAGGCTTGATTTCTATTTAAATGATTTAATATCATTAGACATTGTCATTCATCAAGTGATATTCCAAGTATCTCAAGCAAACATAAAATTTTATTTGATTCTGATGGCCGAATGGATTGTGTCTATGTTGCTCCTGACTATTCAAAAAAGATAATCGTGTAAATATCAGAGGTGTTTTTTTAAATTTATCATGGAGAACAAAGAAAATGGCTGAATGGTTTGAAAATGAAGCGTTTTGGAAAGAAACCTATGATTTTCTCTTTCCTGAAAAACTGTTTAAAGAGACCCATGGGCAAATGGATCATCTTCTGAAACTGACGAGTTTCAAGGGGCAATTCATATT
>CAZYTI010000937.1:0-2539 GCA_964650065.1 uncultured bacterium | reverse complement strand
TCGAAACATGCCTTATTTGAATCGTCCTGGAACAACGCGGGTTCTGAAGTGTAAAGGTGGTTCAAATCGCGGACATATTTCTGGAGTCCCTGATGTAGAGAATGTTGCAGCAAATACCAGTCCAAACCGTTATCGTAATCCCATTCATTCCATTGCCCGAATTCTCCACCCATAAAGAGCAGTTTTTTGCCCGGATGTCCGAACATAAATCCATAGAGCGCCCGCAGGTTCGCAAATTTCTGCCACTCATCTCCGGGCATTTTCCCGAGCAGCGAATTCTTGCAGTGAACGACTTCATCATGAGAAAGCGGAAGGGTGAAATGTTCATGAAAGGCGTAGAGAAGGACCAAAGAAACCATGTTGTGCGCGTATTTTCGATAAATCGGATCATGCGACATATATATCAGCATATCGTTCATCCAACCCAGATTCCATTTAAACGTAAACCCCAGGCCGCCAAAATATATCGGGCGCGTTACCCCCAGCCAGGATGTGGATTCTTCGGCAATGCTCATCGTCCCGGGAAATCGCTCATGAATGATGGTATTGAGCTCTTTCAGAAACTCTATCGCTTCCAGGTTCTCGGGGCCTCCGAATTTATTTGGTATCCATTCTCCCGGTTCCCTGGCATAATCGAGATAGAGCATTGAAGCCACTGCATCCACACGAATGCCGTCAATGTGAAATTTATCAAACCAGAATAATGCATTTGCCAGGAGAAAATTTCTTATCTCCTTTTTCCCATAATCGAAGATCAAGGTTCCCCAGTCCTTATGTTCTCCCAATAGGGGGTCTGAATGCTCATAAAGACATGTTCCGTCAAAACATGGAAGCGAATGACCGTCCCTGGGAAAATGGGCAGGGACCCAATCGATAAGAACCCCAATCTCCTCCTGATGACAGGCATTCACAAAATGCATGAAATCTTTAGGTGTACCGTAACGACTGGTGGGAGCATAGTAACCGGTTACTTGATACCCCCAGGAAGCGTCTAATGGGTGTTCGGTAATCGGGAGAAGTTCTATGTAGGTGAATCCCATCTCCTTTACATAAGGGATCAATTTTTCAGCAAGTTCCCGGTAGCTCAGGAAACGATTGTCTTGTTCAAGATCTCTCATCCATGAACCGAGATGTACTTCATATACAGATATCGGGCATTGCAGAGGATTTTTACGCTTTCTTTTGATCATCCAATCCAGGTCGGTCCATGCAAAATGCTCCAGGTTTGCCACGATGCTCGAGGTGTTGGGGCGCAGTTCACAATGAAATCCATAGGGATCTGATTTGGCGTAGAGCTGTCCTAACTGAGTTTTAATCTCATACTTGTAGCAATCCCCCTCCTTGACATCCGGAATAAACAGTTCCCATGTTCCCCACTCCTTCCGCAGGCGCATGGGATGTTTTCGCCCATCCCATGCGTTAAAATCGCCAACCACACTTACTCGCTTCGCATTGGGAGCCCACACTGCGAAAAATGCGCCGGACACCCCATTGATTTTCATAGGGTGACACCCGAATTTCTCATAGATTGTATAATGTTTTCCTTCTCTAAAGAGATTCAGGTCATCCTCAGTGAGAATTGTATCCATTTCTCGTTGTGTCAACGTGGCTTTCATGTTTGTGGACCTATTTCACCTCCTCCAGAGTCACTTCAAAAATAGCCGGCCAGTTTTTTCCGGTTAAATACAAGGTCTGGGTTTCATCATTGTACGCTATACCATTGAGAACACTGTCCTGATCTAAAGGTGGCTGCACTCGAAGCAAAGGTGTTGCGTCAATATACCCCACAACCTCTCCCTGAGACGGGTCAATCTGGACAATGTAATTTTCGTACCAAATATTGGCATAGATGAGACCGTTAACATATTCTAACTCATTAATCCGCTGAAGCGGTTTTCCTCCAAGTGTAACTTGAATCATTCGCTCTGTTTCAAAGGAAAACGGATTCCGGAAATAGATAACATCTGTTCCATCACTCATAATAAGGTGACGCTCATCGGCAGTTAATCCCCACCCCTCTGTGTCATACCGAAAGGTCCCGATTTGGGAAAAATCGGATAAAGTATAGATAAAAGCGATTTTGCGTTTCCATGTCAATTGGATTAAACGATTTTCCCAGCGAGCTAATCCCTCCGCAAAAATACCGGAAACCGGCACTACTTTTTGGACAATTCCGGTATTTGCATCGATCTTCTGTAAAGATGATTGATCGTGTAATCCGGTACTCTCATACAACATGCCATCATGATAGATAAGACCTTGCGTAAAGCTGTGCGTATCATGAGGAAGGGTTTTAACAATACGTATCGTATATCGTTTCACCTCAGGAGACTCTGCGTATGCACAAGACAGGCAGAGCAGAAAGTAAAAAGCAGAAAGTAGAAAGTACCTCCGCAGTCCCCTATCTACTGCCTTCTGCCGATTCTGTTTCATCATTATACACCCGCTCATACAGTTTTTCCGATTTCCATCTTTGGACAGCTTCTTCAGGTGGACGAACTACAATCATCCCACATTGTCAAGCATTATTTTGAAAGAA
>CAZYTI010000936.1:0-2545 GCA_964650065.1 uncultured bacterium | reverse complement strand
ATGACCGCCGGAGGGCACGGGGACCCCGCACAGTCTCAGTGGAAAGGCACCAAAGAAGTGAAAGATGGTGTTATTCACATATATAATACAAGAAAAGGATTATGGAAAGACAAAAAGAAAATGGTCATGGAAGAGATTGTGACCATCGGTATTGAAGATGGAGATGATAACTACATACTCAATAATCCAACCAGTATTGCCATCGATGATAATAACAGCATATATATATGCGATATGAATGATTATTCAATCAAGGTTTATGATCAAAATGGTCGTTTTTTAAGAATGATTGGCAAGAAAGGCCAAGGCCCCGGCGAATTCCAGGGACCTAAAAGAATAGCAATAACAAATGACCAAAAATTATGTGTCATAGATATTGCTCGT
Organism: uncultured bacterium; assembly: GCA_964650065.1. GTDB lineage: Bacteria > Zhuqueibacterota > QNDG01 > QNDG01 > DSAB01 > CAZYTI01. The sequence continues at coordinate 2,161 of CAZYTI010000936.1, read as the reverse complement.
AAAATACACTATTTAACACTTCAAGGTGACTACATAAAAAGTTATCTGACAAAATATGTTCTTGATTATATGACTGTAATACCAGGAAACGATTCTATTTTACTTTCGAGACTTGTTTTTCCATGGGAAAAAGTAATAGAACCATGGAATTTTGCAGAATTTAATGATAATGGAGAAATTACACGCAAAATGGGTGAATTGGTAAGTTACGGAGAGACTGACGGCCAGGCAATGGGTTTAGCTGTCTGGTATTCGGAGACAAAACTCTCCGGATCCTGTGACGGCAAATTATTGGTTGCCTATGACTATCCATATCGAATCGACATTTATGACTCAGATTTTAATAAAACGATGTTTATTACACGTGAGAATAAAAATTTCACTGAGGTTGTACCATATAAAAGAAGAGGTGTCGATTACTTAGCATTGAGATCAAAAATAAATTTTTGTTCCTGGCTTGAGACGGGTAACACTTACTTTTTAATTGGCTTTAAGGATTTAGGTCCAGATTTTGTGGAAAAAATGAAAAATCGAGATTATTCGCCAATGAGAATTTTATATGATCTATATGATGCCGATGGTCATTTTTTATAAAGTTTTCATTGGGAAGGGATTGGTGGTGAGTATATAATTCAGATCGATAAATTGGGATTCGTATATACGAGAAGCGGATCCGATGAGATACCCAGGGTGCGTAAGTATCGGATTTCGTTTGTTGATAAATGAAGCGGTTGCAGGATTCAGGATACAAGATACAGGATACTGTGGAACCAGAGGCTAGCACTTTCAGTTCTTTACTTATCGCTTATTAAATTCATTCAAACAAAACAAGAAGTAAGAATAGAGTATAATTCTATTTATTCCAAAGTTAGATGTATGAATATAATCATCAATGAATTAACAACAAAGAGACTATCATGCAGAACTTAATTAAATATCTCAAGACAGCTTTGAAATGGATCATACTGCCTGCCCTTATCGTCGTACTCCTTTTCTTGTTCCTCAGAGAGAAAAACTCAGACGAGGATACAACCGTTGAATTCGAGACTGAGACTTCAGCAGAACTGAGGCCCGTGCCTGTGGAGGCCACTGAATCGTTCATGGGGGATCTGGTCATACGTGTTTCTGCCACAGGCGTCGTCCGGGCAAGACAGGAGGTGACCATTTCTCCCAAGGTGAGCGGGGAGATTGTTGAGCTGCCCGTTGGAGAAGGCTCACGTATCGAAAAAGGGGACTTGATCCTGAAACTGGACGACCGTTCCTACCGCCTTGCACTGGAAGAAGCAGAGGATAACCTGATAAAAGCACAGGCAGATTTTGTGGACAAAGCATTTCAGGTCGAAGGGTATCAACCCTTGGAAACGAATGCACCTAAACCTGCAATTTGGTATGTAGACAAAATGAAGAAAGAGTATCAGGAAGCAAAGGCCCTGTTTGAAGAAGGAAAAATCGATCAACGTGCTTTCGAGGAGGTGGAATCGTGGTACATATCCGCCAAATCCTTTGCAGATCGGAAGAGAGAGGCCAATGTGGCCAACCGGAGCGGATTGACCAAGGCACTCATCAGCCAGAGACGGGCACAGTTAGATTTTTCATACACCTTGATTACTGCCCCCTTTTCCGGTGTTTTGGGTGACCAGGATGTTTTTCTCGGCCAACAGGTTTCTCCGGGAAAGGAATGCTTTAAATTGGTCGATCTTTCAAAACTTCGGGTGGAGGCCAATACATTGGAGAGCGAGATCGGCGATATCCGTGTGGGCAGGAAAGCCACCGTCCGGTTCGCGGCATTTCCGGGGGAAAACTTTCCAGGAAAGATCGCAGCCATCAATCCCATCGTGGATTCCGAGTCCAAGACCTGCAGGGTGACCGTGGAGATTAACAATCCCAAACTGAAAATTAAATCCGGCATGTTCGCCTTCGTCGAGCTTGAGGCAAGGATTCACAAGAACCGATTTCTCGTTCCCAGAGATGCCGTCCTTATCCGGGATGAGCGGAAGCTGGTGTTTGTTGTTAGGGAGAAGTTGGCCAAATGGTGCTATGTGGATACCGGTCTCGAAAACGACGATTATTACGAAGTCTTGAGTTCAGCTTTAGAACTCAAACCCGGAGAACCGGTTATAATTGAGGGTCATTATACATTGATACATGATGCGCCGGTGAC
>CAZYTI010000935.1:0-2552 GCA_964650065.1 uncultured bacterium | reverse complement strand
GGGGTGACGGTACCGATGGATTCTGCATTCAAGTCTATCTCAATGAGGGATCCATTCGAGGTCTGCTGGGAGAGTAGATGCCTGTTTGTAAAGGATGAAATAAACAGGGTGATAAAAACCATGAAGGTTGTGGATCGTATTCGAAGCGGTTTGATCATGAGATGTTTCCTGTCGTCATTTTATCGAATCCCATTACTTCAGCATCAATAATTTTCGCCTATGTAATGATTCTCCTGTCTTCATCTGGTAGATATAAATCCCTGATGCCACTGTTTTTCCGGCATCGTCCTTTCCATTCCACGAAACAGAGTAATTGCCGGGTGGCCTTTTGAGATCGAGAAGCGTTCTAATCCTATGGCCCAAAGCATTATAAATCTTAATCGTCACATGGCCCATTTCCTGTAATTGAAACCGAATCGTGGTGAGTGAATTAAAAGGGTTTGGGTAATTTTGATGGAGATAGATTTTCTTTTGTGTCTCATGTCTATTCACGTCCGGATCTTCCACTTGGGTATATTCCAATGCCTCAATCAGATCGAACCAGCGGCCCATATACCGGAATTCTCCACCGGCGATGTTGGGCTCCAGTACATCGGGTGTGGGTGTACGGATGTAGCCGTAATCGAATTTGTAGGTCAACTGTGATGTCCTGAAGAGACTGACCATGGCCGTATAAAAATCCTCGTGTCGTCCAGAGGCTTCCCATGCCATGTAAAATCCCGAAAGGGCATTACCGGAGGCACCCGTCGTTGCACCTTCACCGGGCAGGCCAATGATGGGCGACCAGTATTTGTAAGCCGTACCCATCCAGGATCCGTATTCTCCGAATTCTCCTTTCATCACAGTGTATCCGTTACGAACAAGATACGCCTGGTGATCCGAATAATTAACCGGATCATGCTGCCACATCCAGAAATAGGGCCACCAAGCCCGGAATTCGTCACCGGCCTCCCTGCCTCCGCGAAACATGGCTTTCAACCATTCGGCCCCCATATCTGCGAAGGCCTTGTCGAGGTAGACCTTTGTGCCCTGATGAGTGAATACCCCCGCTTTCCAAACCCGCCATAATCCCTGGATATCATATCCGAAATAGTCGTCGAAGGCAGGAACGAGGTCCCGCCAATTGTACCATGTCGGCTCAAAATTGATGGTTGACGGATCGATATCAGCGTAGTCAACGATACCGGGGGTAATGTAAAGTTCAGCGCATTTCTCCATGGCTTCGAGGTAGTGAGGATTGGGATGACGTTCATGGGCTTCAGCCAGAAATCGAACGATGTCGAACCACCGGATCATGATCTGATACTGGTTTTCATGCAACGTTCTCACGGTTCCATCCGCATTGTATCCCGACTGCAGATACCCTTCCGGGATGGGTTCACTGACCCATGCTCTCTCTGCGCAAACCAGTACCGTGTCTGTCATTTCCAGGGCAGCATCGCGGTATTTCGTGTCTCCGGTCATATCATAGACCTGCCAGAAGTAAGAGGAGGGTAGGAGCGCCACCTCTCCGGTTGGTGTGTCGGTTGCTGGATTCCAGTAATGCATGAGACCCGTGGTGCGATGACGGGTCCTGAGGAAAAGATCGGCCTGATCGATGACCAGTTTGCGATATTCGGCATTCTCCCGATATTTCAGGTATTCGATCATGACGGGATAGCTTGCCCAGACCGGGCACATGGTGAGGGTTTGCACTTCTTCGCCGGTTATGGCATCGTGCAGATGCGATACGCAGGGTGTATTCTCAGAACCTTCGCGGTCCAATCCATGTTGGATCCATAGGTCGAACGTCCATTCCATTTCATCGAGTACTTTTTCCTTGAGTTCTTCGGGTGGCAGTGTGTAGAAGTCTGTCGTCACATCGAAGGCATCAAAACAGCAATAATCGGCGATACCCGCCAGAATTAAAGTAAAACGCGGCAGGGGATTTTCTCCGAATGCATTCTGGAAATCCCTTCCGGCGGGCAGTTCAAAAGTCGTCCAGCTCTCCGTGGGGACGACCACACCAGTGTAAGCATGGAGAGAGTCATCCTGGGGTGGATTGGGATTTGGATCTATACAGTAAACCACACTTTTGCCATCACCGGATATCACGAGAAGACGGGCCGAAGGGGCATCCCCGGTTAGTTTAACGGCTCCACGGATGACTAGAGAATCCGCATACTCCCGGACTCCCGGAAGATACTGCCAAATGCTGTCTCCCCGCGTCAGGTAGACACAGTATTGACCCTCATAAGCGTCAAGGTTCGTGATGTGATCCCTGGGTATTTCAGGAAGGTTTCCGCGTCCCCTCTTTAGCCAGTAGGCTCCAAGACTTTCTGTGTCGGGCTGTGCGCTTTCAAAACCGCCGTTTTCAATGATAGACATTCGATATCGTTGGTAATCGGCAAGAGATGGGAATGGACCATTAAAAATAAAGATAATGAAGAGAAGTAAGAAAAAAATAAGTTTTGTTATTTTCATCGATATCCCCTCATTGAATAATCCCTAATGTTAAAAATTAACCACAGAGCACACAGAGAAATTATTAATATTATTTATGTGACACAATA
>CAZYTI010000934.1:0-2553 GCA_964650065.1 uncultured bacterium | reverse complement strand
GAACATCTTCTTCTCGGCCTTATCCGTGAGGGGGGTGGTGTCGCCATTGAGCTCTTGCAAAATATCGATCAAGATCTGGATGAATTGAAAAAAGCCGTGGAAGATTCTATTCGTTCTACGGGTGGCACTATCACCATGGGAAATATCCCCTTTACCAAAAGGGCCGAGAGAGTTTTAAGGGTTGCTGCTGCTGAAGCCGAGCGATTTAAATCCAATGTGATTGGTACCGAACATCTCCTATTGGCTCTTCTAAAGGATGCGGAAGGTGTTGCCGCACAAGCCTTGCAAAGTTTTGATATTTCCTATGAAATCGTACGAGAAGAATTGGAAAATATTCTCCGTGGCGGTACTTCATCCGGATCGAAAGAGAGCAAAGATAAATCGCAAACCCCCGCATTGGATCACTTTGGTCGAGATCTAACCGAACTTGTTCGTAAAGACGAATTGGATCCGGTTATCGGAAGAGATCAGGAGATTCAGCGTGTGGCCCAAATTTTATCTCGACGGAAGAAAAACAATCCTGTTCTCATCGGTGAGCCGGGCGTCGGGAAGACGGCGATTGCCGAGGGATTGGCTATGAGGATTATCGAGAAAAAGGTGTCACGGGTGCTGCACAATAAGCGGGTGGTTACCCTCGATTTAGGAGCCATCGTAGCAGGTACGAAATACCGTGGACAGTTCGAGGAACGAATGAAAGCCATTATGAATGAATTGGTCAAATCAAAGAATATTATCCTTTTTATCGATGAATTGCACACCATTGTTGGAGCTGGTGGGGCTTCGGGATCATTGGATGCTTCAAATATGTTTAAACCCGCTCTCTCCCGTGGTGAATTGCAGTGCATAGGTGCTACGACCCTGGATGAATATCGACAATATATCGAAAAAGATGGTGCTTTAGAGCGTCGTTTTCAAAAAGTCATAGTGGATCCACCTTCAACGGAAGATACGCTTGCCATTCTTAACGGACTCAAGGAGCGGTATGAGAAGCACCATAGAGTTCGATATACGGATGCCGCCATTCAAGGCGCAGTTACCCATTCTGATCGATATATCATGGATAAATTTCTTCCAGATAAAGCGATTGATGTCATGGACGAAGCAGGATCCAAGGTGCATTTGGCAAATATCTCGGTTCCTCGCGAAATTACCATTCTTGAGGAAAGACTTAAAGTTATTCGAACAGAGAAAGACAGTGTCATTCGGAATCAGGAATTCGAAAAAGCAGCCGTTCTCCGTGATCGAGAGAAACGTTTGACTTCAGATTTACAAGACGCGAAAGACAGATGGGAAGATTCTGCCGGTGAGGTATTGGCAGAAGTGAATGAGGATGATATTGCTGAAGTCGTTTCGATGATGACGGGTATACCAGTATCCAAGGTTGCACAATCAGAGTCTGAGAAGCTTCTCAGGATGGCAGATGTACTTAGTGAGACTATCGTAGGTCAGGATGAAGTTATCGAAATCATGAGTAAGGCTATTCGACGTACACGGGCCGGATTGAAGGATCCACGTCGTCCCATTGGATCGTTTATCTTTTTAGGACCAACGGGAGTTGGAAAAACCTACTTGGCGCGAGTGTTGGCCAGGTATCTTTTCGAAGATGAAAACGCCCTCGTTCGGGTGGACATGTCAGAATTCATGGAAAAGTTTGCTGTTTCCAGAATGACCGGAGCACCTCCGGGTTATGTCGGATATGAGGAAGGTGGACAACTCACGGAAAAGGTAAGACGACATCCCTACTCAGTCGTGCTTCTTGATGAAATTGAAAAGGCACATCCCGATGTTTTCAATATACTCTTACAAATTTTAGATGAGGGGCATTTAACCGATGGATCGGGGCGAAAAGTAGATTTTCGGAATACCATTCTGATCATGACTTCAAACCTGGGAACGCGAGCCGCGCAGAAGGGTGGATTTGGATTTGGACAAACGGATTCTGGGATTGACTATAAAACAATGCGTGCTGCAATGTTAGAGGAGACTAAAAAACTTTTTACACCGGAGTTTCTCAACCGTCTCGATGAGATGATTGTTTTCCGGCCTCTTCAGCGGGAACATATTCTGAAGATTATTGATATCTCAATGGCCGAATTGTTGGAAGGTATGAGAGCGCGTAATATACAGGTCACACTCTCAGACAATGCAAAGGCATTTCTTACAGATAAAGGATACGATCCTGTCTATGGTGCAAGACAAGTGAAACGTATTCTGCGAAAATACATTGAAGATCCCATTGCAGAAGAATTGCTAAAGGAACGCTTTAACGACGGCAGCCAGATTCAAGTTCGTTTAAAAAAGGATGAATTGGAGTTCGTTGAATCGCGTACTAAGAAAACCCAGAAAAAGAAGGAAGTGGATGAGCCAGAGGAAGTCAATCCTCAAAAATATGATGCTTAAGGGAGGAGTTTGAAAAATGAGACGAAGGGAATTTTTAAAAACCAGTGTTGGGACTGCGGCTGCATGGACATTGATACCCAATCAGTCATTTCTTTTTGGGCAGACAACCCTCCCGGATCTGGTGGTCGTCAAGGATGGAACCCCTGAGAAAAT
>CAZYTI010000933.1:0-2556 GCA_964650065.1 uncultured bacterium | reverse complement strand
GGAGGTATGGGTGCCATGTCTGGCGCACAGCCCCTGGCAGGGACGATGAACGAAGCGGTCATCCTGGACGTAGAGGCCCGACCGGAGAGGATCGAAAGAAAGGTTCAAGAAGGCTACTGTGATAAGATGACTGACGATAGAAAGGAAGCCGTACGGTGGGTGGAAACGGCCAAAAAGAAAGGTGAGGCCCTTTCTATCGGTCTCGTGGGCAACGCCGGCGAGATCCATCCATGGTTGGTGAGCGAAGGTATCATTCCTGATATTGTTACAGACCAGACTTCGGCACACAGTCTCATGGACTACATCCCCCTCGGTGATCTAAAAGAGATAGATATGCTTCGGAAAACGAATCCCGAAGAATATAAGAAGCGATCCTTGGACACGATTGCCAGACACGAAGAGGCCATTCTGGCAATGCAGAGTCAAGGTGCAGTCGCCTTTGACTATGGGAATAATCTCAGAGGGCAAGCCGAAATTGCAGGCGTCGATGTGAGAAATTCCGACGGCAGCTTTAGATACCCGGGATTCGTGCCGGCCTATGTTCGTCCTCTGTTCTGTGAAGGACGAGGTCCCTTCCGCTGGGCCGCCCTTTCCGGAGATCCTCAGGACATTGAAAAGTTGGACAAGCTGGTATTGGATTTATTTCCGGAGGATGAAACCCTCGTTCGTTGGATCAACCTGGCTGGTGATAAAATTCCGCATCTGGGACTGCCCTGCCGTGTTTGCTGGCTGGGTTTAGGGGAGAGGACCGAATTCGCACTACAGATGAACGATTATGTCCGAAAGGGCATCGTAAAGGCTCCGGTGGTCATTGGCCGGGATCATCTGGACTGTGGCTCTGTGGCATCGCCCAACCGGGAAACCGAGAGCATGAAAGACGGCAGTGACGCCATTGCCGACTGGCCACTCCTCAATTTCGCCCTGAATGCGGTGAACGGTGCCAGCTGGGTGAGTTTTCACAATGGTGGAGGTGTGGGCATTGGGTATTCGCTCCATGCCGGCATGGTCATCGTTGCCGATGGTACCAATGAAAGGGATAAACGCATAGAGCGTGTCACCACCGTCGATCCTGGTATCGGAATCGCCCGTCACGTCGATGCAGGATATGAAAAAGCGCTCCAGGTCGCCAAAGATAAAGGTGTTCTGATAAATAAAATTAAAAGTTGACAGGATTCACAGGATTAACAAGATATAAAAGAATACAAATAAATTCAGACTGAAATCGAAGTGAACGTTATTTAAAATTCTATTTATTTTGTATATCCTGTTCATCCTGTTTATCCTGTCAAAAAGAGGTTTTTTCAATATGCCTTCCCTACTCTTAAAAAATGTGAAGAAAATTTATGGCATGTCTTCGGAAGAGGATGCCCAGGCCCTGTCCATTTGGACCCAGGATGGAACCATTGAAGAGATTGCTCCCTATGAGACAATTCGTGAGGGGATAGAGAAAAGACATTTCGATAACGCTGAAATCATAGACTGTTCCCATCTGATTGCATTACCGGGATTCATCGATTGCCACACGCACCTGCTCTTCTACGGTTCCAGGGAAAATGAACTCTACATGAGGGCGGAGGGACGGCCCTACCTCGAAATCCTCCATGAGGGCGGCGGCATTTACAATACGGTCAATGCGGTGAGAGAAGCTTCTGAAGAGGCCTTAATTCAGAATGGCCTGAAGTTCCTCGATAAGGCTTTGAGATTTGGCATTACGACACTGGAGATCAAATCCGGATATGGACTGAATTATGACACGGAAAAGAAAATGCTGAAGATCATCAATCAACTGAACGCCCTTCATCCCGTGGACATCATTCCGACCTTTCTGGTACATACAGTGCCTGAAAATGTCGACCGGAGAACGTATATCAATCAGGTTGCAGAAAGTTTTATCCCCGAATTTAAAGCATACAGTGACTGGTTCGATATCTTTCTCGAAAAAGGTGTCTTTGATATTCATGAAAGTGAACTTCTCATCCAACGGGCCATCGACCATTCCTTTCATGTGGGTATCCATACGAATCAAATCAATGATATTGGAGGGGTCAAATTGGCCCAGGAGCTTGGTGTACGTCACGTGGATCATCTTGAAATTCTGTCCGATGAAGATGCCGAAATCATCATAGCCAATAAAGATCTATATGCGGTGTTTTTGCCGACGGCAGAAGGATTCGTATTTTCCCAGCACACCGGTCAAACACAAAAACTCACGAACATCCCCAATCGAATCGTATTATCCTCGGATTTCAATCCAGGATCTTCACCTGTACTCTCTCCCTACTTAGTGATCACCTATGCACTGCTGCGATATAGTATCTCTGATCCATACCTCCTTATCGATGCATATACAAAAAATCCGGCTGACATGCTCTATCTTGAAGACCGCGGCATGCTTAAAAAAGGAACAAAAGCGGACATCGTACTCCTGGAACTGGATCGATTCGAGCAGATCCCCTACTGGGGTACCATCGACTGGATTCGATGTGTCATCAAAAATGGAGAAATCATATCGTTTTCTTAACTAACCTGGATAATTCATGAATTTTTGCCACAAAG
>CAZYTI010000932.1:0-2556 GCA_964650065.1 uncultured bacterium | reverse complement strand
GAGTTCATACCGGCCCTCTAACTGATCTGCGGCCAGGACCTTGACGATTTCCATACCGCATGTTTCTGCGCTCTCAAGATCAAAATCCTCGGGGAAGCCGACGCCGTTGTCCTGCACAAACAACTCGATTTCACCGTCCTCGGTTTTTTGCATCGATATGGTAATTTCACCTATGCCCTCAAAGGATTCCGGAAAGGCATACTTCAGGGCATTGGTCAGCAGTTCATTGATGATCAAGCCACAGGGAATGGCATGCTCGACACTCAGGGAAATATCGTCGACTAACATGTTGATTTTAATCTTATCGTAATCGAGCGGATAGGTCTTGTGGAGCTTACGGACCAGATCCTCGATGTAATTTTTAAATTTGATGATGGAGAAATCATTGGAGCGGTACAATTCTTCATGAATGAGCGCCATGGATTTGACACGGTTCAGACACTCTGTGAGCAGTCCCAGGGATTTTTCATCATCGATGCTGACCGACTGAAGGTAGATGAGACTGCAAATAATCTGCATGTTATTCTTCACACGGTGGTGAATTTCTTTCAGCAGCAGTTCTTTTTCCCGGATATTCCTCCGGACCCGCCTGTCGGCCAATTTGCGTTCTTCTTCCACCTCATGGCCATGCAAGGCAAAGGAAAGATCACTGGCAATTTCGCCCAACAGCTCCTGCTCTTCCTTCTCTGTGACGAGACCAGGCTGCCTGAGGACCGATATCAAGCCATAGATTCTATCGTCGTACGCGATCCGGGCCGTCATGGCACGTTTCCCCTGAACTTTACCCTGGATGGGACAATCGACGCATCCGTCTGCACCATTCTCTCCGGTGACAGCCTCTGACTGCTTCAGTGCCCTCTGCATACAGTCATTCAACTTGCCTTTTTTAATCTGTTGTGTCAGGGCAGCACATCGGGGATCGATGCCGGCCTCGGCCACAGATTCGACCTCTTCCTCATCATCTAACAGCACGATCCAAATATGGGAATATCCCATGACCTCCAGGAGTTTATCGCAGACACCCTGCACCAGACGGTCCCGGTCTTTCTCCTGAGTAATGAACTGGTTCACACTTCGAATGGTCCGTAGTGCGGTATAGAGATACTCGTATCTCTGCTCTGAGGGTTCCGGCATGGTGACCCTTTCCGGGACCAATGAAAGATGCCTGGGTTCCGAAGACGCATCTCCCGATAACGTATCTTTCGTCTCCCAGACATCAGATGGTGGTTCCATCTTCAAGATTGCGCTCTCTGCCGTTTCCACGAGTCCCTGCTCAGCTGTTTCCATTCTATTGCCTCATCACGCATAGAATTTTGAGAATAAATCAGTCTATAGAATTTAACGCCTCCTCGACTTTCTCAATATCCCGCTCTGCGTTGATGTTTTTAAAAGATGACAATGCCTTTTTCAAATGATCGACAGCCATCTCACGATCGTTCTTTGACTTCTGCATGAGACCGTACTGATAGAGGGCTTCTGCCTCTAAGAGGGGATTTTTATACTTATTGGCACAGTCGACCGCATCCTCGAAGAAAGAAGTCGCCAGATCCCATTCTTCCACCCGGGCATAGAGCATACCCAGGAACTTATAGGCTTCCGCCTCTCCCAAATGATCATCTAATTGTTTGAATGTCTGCAGGGCCTGGTTACACAGAGCCAGACCAAAATATATATCCTTGATGGTCGTATACATCTCTACCCGGTTGAGTTTCACCATGGCCTGCAGGCGTACATCACCGATTTCCTTGGCTAACTTATAACTCTTTTCATAGCAGTCGGCCGACTCAGACCATCGCTTCATGTCTGCATAGGTCATACCCAGGTTGTGATACGCTTCGGCCATCCCACGATATTCCCCTGCCTTCTCGAACAGGGTAAGGCTTTTATTGTAATTGGCCAGGGCCTTCTCCCAATCTCCCATGGAATTCATGAGGGCGCCCAGGTTGTTCAGCAGTTGGGCATTCAATTGGGTTTCATTGATCTGCTCGGCCAATCCTAATCCTTTTTCCCAGTAATTTAATGCTTTGGTGAGATCCCCTTTCTCGAAATAGAGCATGCCGATACCGTTGTATCCATGGGCCTCCCCTGCCTGGTCCTCATTCTTCTGACACAGCATCGTGCTCTCCTGAAAAGCGTCCAGGGCCTTCTTCCATTGGTTACGCATCGCATAAATATAACCTTCGGATCTCATGACTTCTGTCTTCAAATTGTCATAAGCACCCTCTTCACAATGACCAAAAGCATCGTGATAGGAGGACAGGGCCTTATCCCATGCTCCGAATTTCTCGAAACACTGCCCCATCCAGATGCCCATATGGATCTCCTGATCTTTGGACATGCTGGAAGAAAATCGTGCCTTCAGCTCTTCAATCGATTTTTCGAAATGTTTGACCTTGATGTTGACGTCTCTGTCATCCTCATCGACGGCCTTAAATATGAATTGGGTCAAACTCTCCAGGGACCCCTCCCAACCTCCGCTTCCCGGATGCATATCAGAGAAATACTCACTCATCCTCTGGGAAATCAGATCTTTATGTTTTTTGCCTGTTGACGGCA
>CAZYTI010000931.1:0-2564 GCA_964650065.1 uncultured bacterium | reverse complement strand
GACCGATACCGGCTTCGTGTACACCGGTCAAACCAACGGTTAAACAACTATTTAATCCTGCAATGATTTTTTTCCTGTGTCCTTCTTCAGATTCCGGAGGGAAATGTTTTTTAACCAGATTCATGGCCCTGTTGATCAGAACACCGGTTGGTTCTCCATTCTTTTTCCGAATGATGGCACCTCCAAAAGGCTCAGGCGTGTCTCTGGTAATCCCGGCGATTTCCAGGGCTTTATTATTGACAAAGGCCGAATTTCCATCCACGCGCCGCAAGAAAACAGGATTGTCCTTAGAAACACGACTCAGGAGATCGTGCTCGGGGAAATTCTTCACTTTCCATTTGGTTTGATCCCAACGTCCGCCGATGATCCATTCTCCCGGTGTTGAGATTTTTACCCGTTCCGCCACGATGTCGACCAATTCCTGATAGGTTTCGGCATGAGAGATGTTCAGATTGATGAGTTTTTCTCCGAGATTGTGAATGTGTGCATGGGCATCGATCAGTCCGGGAAGGGCCAGTTTACCCTTCAGGTCGATGACTTTCGTATCCGGACCGATGTACGAGGAGATGTTCTCATCGCTTCCGACGAAGACGATCTTGCCTCCCCTCACGGCCACAGATTCTTTGATGGAGAAATCCTTGTCGACAGTAGCGATTTTTCCGTTGGTCAGTACCAGGTCGGAGATATGGGATTTGCCGCACGAAATTATGAAAATAGTGATTGCCAGAAATGGTAGCAAGAAAGCGGTTCGAATGCTCATATTTTTTCTCCGAATGTTCATCATTTCAATTTATACCTGATTTTAACGGGGATTGGTAAAATAGGTATTCAAGAATAGAAAATCAAGATAAATTAATATTTCCCGTTACACGCAAATTCTTCTTGCATAAAATTGAAGAAATGCTTAATATTTTTTAGTAACTATTGGAGGTTCTTATGATTAAGAAATCATTGATTGTATTCAGTATTATCTTATTAAGTGCTGTAACAGTCTATGGGCAGGGGATCGGGTTGGGTCCGCAACTGGGGATTCAGAAGGCCACGGACGCTGAGGAAAGCAAAATCATGGGTGGAGTTGCTTTACGTCTCAAGTTATCGCCCGCTTTAGGTATCGAAGGATCTATTCATTATCGTCAAGAGAAGTATGCAGGAGAATTGCTGACGGTCAGAAGCTGGCCTATCATGGTCACGGGATTAATCTATCCGCTTCCCATTCTTTACGGAGCCATCGGTGCAGGTTGGTACAATACCACTTTCGATTATAATCAGACAGCCCTGGATATCATGGAAGACGAGACCACTCAGGAATTCGGCTGGCATTTTGGCGCCGGTTTGGAGCTTCCATTAGGCCCGAAAACCAAATTGTCAGGGGATATCCGGTACGTCTTTCTCGATTACACATTTGAGTCGATACCAGGTGCAGAAGATATAGACAGTGATTTCTATGTGATTTCCATCGGGCTCTTTTTTAGATTGTAATTATCTCTGGGGATAGCCATGAAATCAGAAGAATTTCTGGAAATCGTTGAAACCGTCCCAGAGGCGGCTCTGAGAGAAGCCTTGGTTCAGAAAGACCATACTGCACTTTTGGTTATTGATATGCAAAACTATTTTGAGGGAATTGCCGGTTCGATTCTTATAAAATTAGGCAGGACAATTAACACCTGCCGCAGAGCAAGTGTGCCTGTGATATATACTCAGCACGGCTATGAAGATGCCGATAAAGATTCGGGCATGTTGGGCCAATGGTGGGATGATCCCATTATTGTGGGTACAAAAAATTGGGAATTCATTCCCCAAATCGTGCCCCGGGAGGATGAAAAGGTCATTGCCAAAAAACGATACAGTGCGTTTTACAAAACAGATTTGGAGCAGCACCTGACGAGTCTTGGAATAAAAAATATTATAATCGGTGGTGTGATGACCAATCTCTGTTGTGAAACCACGGCCCGGGATGCTTTCGTCAGGGATTTTCGAGTTTTCTTTTTAATCGATGGTACGGCCACGGTTTCCAAAGCATACCATTTTGCTACCTTGCGTAATCTCGCGTATGGTTTTACCTATCTCAAGCGATGTGAAGAAGTCATCGTGAACCTGGACAGCGAGTTGGAATAAATTTTCGATCCATTTTGTTAGCGGGTGAGGTCCCCTGGGATAGATTTCCTTTGATTAAGTAATTTTTATTCTATGGTTTACCTTCTCTCGGTAATCCTTGCATTTTTGCATTTCAATTCATACATTTTAGGAATAGAATATTTTTGAGGAGTTATTTATGCAGCGAAATAAGACCCATCTTTTTCGTCTCATTACGATCTTCACTGTTGTGGGTTTCCTGACCGGGCAAGAGGTTTGGGGGCAAGATGATACTGCACTGATTGAATATGGAAAAGCCCTATTAAAAATTGATGAAAAAAACATATACGAAACGACTGTTGATGCATTGACCTCATATTTAATGCTTGACCCGGCAGGTGAGAAGGCCGCTGAAGTTCAATTTCTGTTGGGAAACCTTCATCTGAAGCGGAATAGAAGGGATCGGGCATACATTTCTTACCTGAAAACAA
>CAZYTI010000930.1:0-2566 GCA_964650065.1 uncultured bacterium | reverse complement strand
ACAATTTTTTCGGGACCGATCAGCCAGCCGCTTAGCAGGGGGTTTTGATCGGTGTAGTACCCCACTGCTTTAATTTCCCGGATGTAGGGCAGGAGACGCAATGCAGGGCTGTTAGTTACACGTATGGCAGGATGTTTCACCATGCCGTACGCCAGGGGTTGGGTGGTGTCAAGTTCGATCCGGAGGAGTGCACCGGGTGCAAAATACGCTTTTCGGTCCAAGTCTTTCAGAACATTTACAGCCGGTACCTTCAGGTTGTCGATGGCAAAATCCGTTGCATCCTGGATGGTTATCAATGTCCCCCCCTGTTTCACAAAATCCAATAGAGCATCCACACCCTGTTTGGTTATCCCTCCCTGATATTCCTTTGGCATTTCTGCAGTGCCTAAAATGGGTTCGCCACGCCATCTGGATCGCCCGTCCACGATTCCGGAGGCCGATATGTCGGGGAGAATGATGACATCGTATTTATCCGAGAGTTTACCATTTTTTATGTCATCATTGTGCAGTGGGCTATGTGAAAATTTATACATGTCCAGAACGAGACGTGTCCAGCCTTCATCCATGCTGGCCGTCCAGGGTTGGTAGATACCCAGACGTGGCAGTTGAATTCTCGAACCCTTTACGGGTATGGGATCATCGGTGCTGTGGATGGGAACCTGGTATGTTTCCGATAGCTTCCCGAGAGATGATGGGATACCTTTTTGTCTGGGAATAATGATGGTCCCGGCCGGGTATTGGGTATTGCCGAGGGCAAAGGGTTGGTCACACGAATAGATCGATATATTTTCTTTCAAGAGTTCATTCACGATGGAGTAACTGTCGTTATATCGTCTTTCTAATAAAAATGTTTTGGATGTTGATTGCATCTCGTTGGCATATCCAAAAGTAAAGTCCTGGGTGATGGATATTTCAGTTTTGAGGGGTGTCTTCATCTCAACGACTTGAACGCCCATCTGTAATGGAAGCGTCCATCCCGTGAAATCGTAGGGCGATTTCGGGGGACCCCCAGGATACTCCATTAAATTCGGATAGAGCTGGCGTTCCAGCAGATCCTTGATACACGGACGGCATGGCTGGGAGAGGGGGATGATGTAAGTACCCTCTGGATATATTTTTCCATCATTAGAAAGAGAAGATTGACTCTCATATATTTTGACACCGTGATACCCCAACCGTTTGAACATCTCCCGGGCCGAACTGGGATCGTGTTGATCGAGTGGTACGATGTAGGCATAAGGGGATTCGGTTTTGCCCTTGTGAATGGCATCGGCATTCATCCTATAAAAGTTGCTCAGGAATTTTTCTCGGTATGTGGCCGCCAGGTCGAGAATGGAATAGGTGGCCGCTTTTTCATAATCGATGATATCTCTCAGACGCCACCAGCCCCCTTCCCAGGGCATCAAGAAATCGGTTACAGTGGCATACTGGGGGAGTTCGGGACCGTACTGTCCGAGACTTCCCCTCGGCAGGAAAATCGGCGAAGCCAGACGGGCGCTGGCAGTTTCAGACAGAATACTCACTGTATTGTGCCAGATGGGTGTTCTAGCCATAACCCCCTCAAAGAAGGCGTTGAACCGATATCCTGTGACGATTCCTTTAAAACCCTGTTCATGCATGTCTGCGACGACGTGTTTCCCTAACATATTGATCTCGGCCATGAGAATGGGGTGGACGTTCAGATTCACCGGATCCGAGTAGGGGGGGATAAAGAATCTGGGACCTGTAGAGCCCATCTGATGTTGATCAAATACGATTTCCGGATTCCAGTCATGGTAGAGGACCCGGGATGTCAGCCTGCTTTCCTGAAGGTTGAACATGAACCAGTCACGATTGTTGTCATGACCTGCATAGTGATGATAGAGCCACGGCATACTGCAGCCTTCGTGAGGAGTACCGACATATTTTTCATACCAATCGATGACCATCTGCAATCCATCGGGATTGAGGGAGGGGATGAGCAGGAGAATGACGTTATCGAGAATTTTCTTTGCACTGGGATCGGATCGTGTCGCCAGTTCGTAGGCCAGTTCCACCGACTCTTGACTGGAACCTATTTCTGCGGAGTGAATATTTAAACTGACCAGCACGACGGCTTTTCCCTCGCCGATGAGGGCTTTTGCGTCATCCTTTGAAAGACCATACGGGTTGGCCAACTGTTTTTGGATTTTTTGATAATGGTCAATATTCCTGATGTTTTCTTCTGAGGAGATGATGGCCAAAAGAAACGGTCTCCCAAGCGTGGTTTTACCCAATTCCCGGACCATGATTCGGTCGGACACTTTATCGATGGTATTGAAATACTCGACAATTTCGTTCCAATCCAGGAGTCTTCGGTCGCTGCCAATGGGAAAGTCAAAGACGTCCTCCGGTGACGGTAGCAACTGACCTGTCAGAAGAACGGGAAAGATCAAAAAGAAAACCGAAACGGAGAGCAAAGTGCGTAGCATCTTCATGGATGGAAACCTCCTTTTGGATATGGGATAAATTGGCGCATATTGTTACGGTATGATGTGATTTTTATCGTGGGCCGTTGTTTTCCAATCGATAATTCAAGTTACAAAAT
>CAZYTI010000929.1:0-2568 GCA_964650065.1 uncultured bacterium | reverse complement strand
ACATCATGTTGATCGTGTACATCCGAAAGGACCGGAACACCCAAGTCATCCTTCACTTTCTGAAGGATTCGAAGTCCCTCGTCCAAACCGGGTCCCTGGAATGACCTGGATGAAGATCGATTATCCTTCAAATAAGAAGACTTGAAAACGAAAGGGATACACAACCGCTCAGAGATATGTTGGACTGCCTCTGCGACATGCAATACCAACGCTTCAGATTCGATAACACAGGGACCCGCGATTAGAACGAGCGGATGATTCTCACCGAAGGGAATAGAATGAACCCGAACTTCTCTCATCATGCTTCCCCTTGTTTTTCCTCTTGATAGTCAACAGCGGCCTTCACAAACGATCGAAAAAGAGGATGGGCACGCATGGCCCTGGATTTGAATTCGGGATGAAATTGGCCGGCAAAGAACCATCGTCTATCGGGCAATTCAATCATCTCAACCAGACTTTCATCGGGCGAGAGTCCACTGAAAACCATACCATGCTCCGCAAGGACAGAACGATAATCGTTATTCACTTCATACCGGTGACGATGACGTTCGGAAATCTGCTCCTGTCCATAAATCTCATACGCTCCCGACCCCTTTTTCAAAACACAGGGATAGGCACCGAGCCGCATGGTGCCGCCCTTCCTTTTGATATTGACCTGCTCGGGCATAAAATCGATGACCGGGTGCTGAAGATTCTTAACAAATTCACTGCTGTTGGCTTCATCCAATCCGCATATTGACCGGGCAAACTCGATCACTGCACATTGGAGCCCCAGACAAATCCCGAAGAAGGGCAGATCATTTTCTCGAGCGTATTTTACCGCCTCGATCTTGCCTTCGATGCCCCGTACACCAAATCCCCCGGGAATGAGCAATCCTGAAACATCTTTCAAATAATCCTGAGCCCCATCCCGTTCGATATCTTCAGAGCCGACCCAAACCAGTTCGACCCTGGCATCGTTCGCTTGTCCGGCATGAACGAATGCCTCCCCAATACTCTTATAGGCATCTTGAAGTTCAATATACTTACCGGCAACGGCGATTTTCACTTTTCGGTTTGGATGCAGGATCTTATCGACAAATCGTTCCAACCCATCCAGTTCGGGAGGTTTGACCTCGAGTCTTAAGAGCGTGACGACCTGATCAGCCAATCCCTGTTTTTCGAGAGAAAGGGGAACCTTATAAATCGATTCTACATCCCGTCCCTCAATCACGGTGTCCGGTGTCACATTACAAAAAAGTCCGATTTTCTCCCTGGCCTCCTCGGTCAATGATTTTTCGGTCCGGCAGAGAAGGATATCCGGTGATATTCCAATCTCTCGAAGTTTTTGTACACTGTGCTGTGTGGGTTTGGTTTTAATTTCACCGGCGACATTGATGTAAGGGATCAACGTCAGATGAATATTGATGCAATTTCCACGACCTGCTTCAAGTCGAAATTGGCGAATGGCCTCCAAGAAAGGCAGACTTTCGATATCACCCACTGTACCGCCAATCTCCACGAGGACCACATCAAAATCTTCACCCTCTCCGGATACGGCCCGGATCCGCTCCATAATCTCATTGGTGATATGGGGAATCACCTGAACGGTTTTGCCCAGGTAAGTACCTTGGCGTTCCTTTTCAATCACCGAAACATAAATCTGTCCTGTGGTCGCATTGTTTCTCTGACTCGTTTGAATGTCCAGAAACCGTTCGTAATGGCCTAAATCCAGATCGGTTTCCGCACCATCGTCTGTGACAAACACTTCCCCATGCTGATAGGGACTGAGGGTTCCCGGATCCACGTTGATATAAGGATCGAATTTCAGGATAGTCGCTTTGAGCCCCCGAGCTTTGAGTAGAAAACCCAAGGAGGCAGACGCAATGCCCTTACCCAGGGAGGATACCACCCCCCCCGTGATAAAAATATACTTGGTATTCTGCGACAATTCCGCCACCTTTCTCAATTGAATCGCTTTTCTTTTGCAAGTTGACGGGCCCTTTCCAGATCCTCGGGCGTATCCACACACATCGGTTCAAAATGTGTTTCGGCCACTTGAATGGAGTACCCTTTTTCCAAAACACGAAGTTGTTCCAACATCTCAATTTGTTCCAATGGTGTCGGCCGCCAACCGGCAAACCGGATTAAAAATGTCTTACGATAACTGTAAATACCCACATGTTTGTAATATGGTTGACTCATCATCCAATCATTTCTAGCGTCGATATCCCGGCAAAAAGGAATGGGGCTCCGTGAAAAATAAATGGCTTCATTTTGTTGATTAAGAACCACTTTCGCTGTATTCGGACTCTCCAATTCTTCAGACCGCGTTATTTTCTTGACCAATGTCCCCATCACAGCCTGATCATTCTCAATCAACAGCCTCACCGCCTGATCCACTTCTTCAGGCTCAATGAATGGCTCATCACCCTGTATATTCACCACGATATCGACATCTAAATCTTTTGCAGCAAAGGCCACACGATCTGTACCAGAGGGTATTTCAACAGGGGTCATCACCCCCTCGGCTCCAAAGCCACACACACAATCGAAGATACGTCGGTCATCGGTAGCCACCAGCACTCG
>CAZYTI010000928.1:0-2574 GCA_964650065.1 uncultured bacterium | reverse complement strand
TACCCGGTGCCAATGTCCTCATCGTGGGTACAAATCTGGGGACAGCCAGTGATGTTGATGGTAATTATCAAATAGTGCGTGTGCCTCCAGGCACATATCAGTTAGAAGTCCGTTTTATGGGGTACAAAACCCAAACCAAAGAGGTACAGGTAATAGCAAATCAGGAAGTGACGATCGATTTTGAAATGGGTATGGACCCCTTCAAAATGGATGCGGTTGTCGTCACCGGTGTTGCCTCTAAAACGTCAAAAGCGGTTGCCGAAATTGCCGTTCAACGTTTATCGGCAGCCGAGCTCGTGGAAAAAAGCGATTACGAAGGTGTCAGCGATATGCTTGGGGCTAAGATCGCCGGTGTTTCCATGACAAAAGCGAGTGGGGCATTCGGAGCGGACGTAAGAATGACTATGCGTTCGGGCGGAGGAATAAACGGTGATGGACAGCCTGTTTTTTATGTGGACGGTGTTAAATTGGACGGGAGTAGCTGGAGAGGAAGTGGGAATGTCGGTCTTTCTCCAATAGCCCATATCAATCCCGAAGATATAGAAAGTATCGAAGTCATCAAGGGTCCGGCAGGGGCAGGCTCTTATGGAACCGGTGGTGCCAATGGTGTTGTTGTCATTACGACCAAGAGGGGCAGGATTGGCGCCGGAGGTGAAGGTGCCAAGAATTGGGCAATCAATTACAAGGGCACATTCGGTTATCATGACCAGGTTGAGCAGTATGATATCAACCAATTTCGGAATTACCAAGAGATGAACGATTATTTTACAAAGGGTGACATTAAAAAACACGCGCTTTCTCTCACCGGTGGATCGAATGAACTGAGATTGTACCTGGGAATGGATCGATCAGCCGAACTGGGGCATACCCCCCGCAGTGGCATGGACCAGTTGAGTCTGAGAGCCAACGTCGACTATCTTCCGAGTCCAAAATTTAACGTTTCGGTCAGTTCGGCATACAACAACATCCAAATCGACCTTCCACAGGCTGGGCGTGGAGATGGAGAATTCGGCCATATTACTTTTAATGTCTGGCCGTGGGAGAAGGATAGAGGATGGTGGGCGTCGAAAGATGCGTTTTTACGCGCGAGCGAAAATCAATACTTGAATAGTTATGTCGGTTCTTTTCAAGCCGAGTTTGTGCCTTTTGCAGGCGCTGATCATGCGCTGAAGGGATTATCGGCTCGAGTTACTTTTGGTGTTGATGATAAAGATAACAGGAACATCGCTTTACAGCAACCGCTTGTTTATGATCTGCACGGGGATGATAATCCCGGATTTAAGGCGATTGCCCAGCGTCACAGCAGAGTATACACGATAAACAGTGATGCACGGTTCGATTACGACCTGTTCGGTATTAAGGCCTCTGCAACCGCTGGATTACAATTGTTTGAGGAAAGATCACGTTCGACGGATATGGCAAAAGAAGAGTTTTCCACGGATTTGATTACGGACATCGGAGCAGGAAGTATCTATGACGATATCGGTGAAGGGAACAACCATTTCAAGTCGGCCGGTATTTTTACGGAACATAATTTTTCATATAAGAACACATATTTTGGTTCGTTCATGGTCCGGAAAGATTATGCCAGTGTGATGGGTGCGGAGGCCGCGAGTATTATCTATCCCAGAGGAAGCGGCGCCGTTCGTTTGGATCGGATGGGATTCCTGCCACCTATCTTTTCTCTTTTCAAGCTGCGAACCGCTTATGGTGAAACGGGAATCCTGCCCGGGAGGACCGACGGTATCGAAATGCTCTGGAGCGCGGATGTTTCTCAGTATGGTGTGGGTGCTGAACTCACGGACCTCGGCAATCCCGCGATCAAGCCTGAAAGGATCAAGGAATGGGAGATCGGCTTTGAGACAGAGATCGCCAATTTTGCCGTTGATTTCACGTATTACAAGCAATGGGCCGAAGATTCTATTATTCCCCAGAGTCCGATTATGTCTTCAGGTGTTCCCGGCACACCCATGCGGAATATTGGTAAAATCGAAGGTTCCGGATGGGAAGGTCAGCTACAGGCATTTTTTGCCGGAGAACAGTTAGGTGGATGGAGCGCCAACTTCAGTTTGCTCTACAGTTACCAGCAGAACGAAGTGATTGACATGAACGATGAGATCGTCTCGGGAGGACCCGGCGGAGGACGGCAGGTCTACATGGAAGGATTACCCAAGGGGGCCTTCTATAATCCGATTTGCACCGGAGCGCTTTTTGCTCCGGCCAATCCGACGGATGAACACGAGATAGATCTATGGCCGTCTCCCCGTGAGGGTATTGCCTTGCCGGGTGAGTTCTACAATGTTCAGACTTCCGGCGGTCCCATCTTTCTGGGTACCGGAATTCCGGATTATGTGGGCAGCTTCAGTACCACTCTAAGTGCATTCGGATTTTCGCTGTATGGCATGTTTCAATGGAAGACAGGTTTCGAGGTGTATAATGAGGGACGTGTCGATATGCATTGGTACGGTCTCGATGTGGGTGGCTGGTATCATTCCCAGGAAGGATCGGAATGGGTCGATTGGAATGAAGGCGCAGGTGGGCAGGTGTATCGATTCGACTGGTTGTCTCAGGCAC
>CAZYTI010000927.1:0-2574 GCA_964650065.1 uncultured bacterium | reverse complement strand
TGGTTACTAACTTAAATCAATATAGGAAAATTCCAATTCACGCTGAACCAATACAATCTCAAGAGTGGATTAGATTGGGATGAAATAATCGATATGATAATTTTCATTGAAAAGATTATCGCTTTTTCAGACAAAATAATTGATAGCAAATCATAAAATTATTGACTTCAAATTATGTCAAATATTAAACACTCCTTGTCCCAACTCGAACAATACCTTAGCAAAGCCGCTTGGATTCTCAAAGGACCGGTGGATGCCTCGGATTTCAAAGCCTATATTTTTCCGTTGTTATTCTTTAAACGAATTTCCGATGTGTATGATGAAGAATATAAGCAAGCTCTGAACGAGTCGGACGGTGATAAAGAATATGCAACACTTCCTGAATTTCACCGCTTTGTTATTCCTGATGGTTGTCACTGGAAAAATGTCCGTGAAACGACGGTTAATGTAGGGCTTGCCCTGGAAAAGGCTTTCCGCGGCATTGAGCAGGGCAACCAGAATTATCTATACGGCATATTTGGTGATGCCCAGTGGTCCAATAAGAGCAAACTGCCCGATAAACTACTTATTGATCTCATTGAGCATTTTTCACAGTATAACCTGTCCAATGCCAATGTAAATTCTGATATGCTGGGACAGGCTTACGAATACCTGATCAAACATTTCGCCGATCTGACCAATAAAAAGGCAGGTGAATTCTATACACCACGTTCAGTGGTACATTTAATGGGACTGTTCATCGACGCTCATGAAGGTGAGACTATATATGACCCGGCCTGTGGTACTGGTGGGATGCTGATTGAATGTATCCATCATCTCAAAGAGAATAATAAAGATTACCGCACGCTTAAATTATATGGACAAGAAAAGAATCTGACATCATCATCCATTGCACGCATGAATATGTTTTTACACGGAGTAGAGGATTTCGAAATCGCTCGTGGTGATACCCTGCGTCAGCCAGTATTTTATGAAGCGGATGGATTAAAAACATTCGATTGTGTGATTGCCAATCCGCCATTTTCTCTAAAAGAATGGGGCGCAGATTTTTGGGCAAATGATCCCTACGGCCGCAACCTGGCCGGGGTTCCGCCCAAAGGGAATGGAGATATGGCCTGGGTACAGCACATGATCAAATCTATGAAACCGCAAAGCGGACGGATGGCTGTGGTTTTACCCCATGGAGCTTTATTCCGCAAAGGGGCGGAAGGAAGAATCCGTCAGGCTTTGTTGCAACAAGATCTATTAGAAGCGGTAATCGGTTTGGGTCCAAATATTTTCTACGGCACGCAACTGGCGGCCTGTGTGCTGGTATTCCGGCAATCCAAACCTTCGGATAGAAAAAATAAAGTGCTATTCATTGATGCATCACATCAGATACGAGTAGGTCGGGCACAAAATATTCTAGATAAAGAACACGTAAAACAAATATTTGATTGGTATCAACAGTATGAAGATGTTGAAAACCATGTGCATGTAGCCGGTCTGGCTGAAATAAAGGAAAATGAATTCAACCTGAATATCCCATTGTACGTAGAAAAAGTAATCGTAGATGACCTGCCGTCAGTGGAAGAAGCCCTGGTCGATTTGAAGCAAGCCTGGAAAAATTGCCAAAAGGCAGAAGAGAAATTTCTACAAAAGTTACATGACTTTGGAATTTTAAATGACGAAGCTTGATGAAATAAATAAAATTCTAAGAGAAGGTGAAGGAACCCGGATTGAATATAAGGAATCCCGGGAAAGTGTGCCTTCAGACCTTTATGAAACAGTTGTCAGTTTCAGCAATACTAATGGTGGAACTATTATTCTTGGAGCAAACAACGACGGTGTTGTTATCGGCATTAGTCCTCACAAAGTGGCAAAGATCAAGACTGATATTGTAACAGCGGTAAATGAGAGAAGTTGTGTCAATCCGCCTATGTCTGTTTTATCTGAAGAATTTGACCATCCTAATGGAAAATTGATCATATTAAGAATTCCTGCCAGTTCAATGGTGCATGATCATGCAGGAAAAATTTATTGGCGTGAGGCTGATGCTGATATTGATATAACCCAGAACCAGACTAGGATTAGTGATTTATTTTTAAGAAAGAGAAACACTTTTACAGAATCTCAAATTTATCAACATCTATCAATGGTTGATTTACGGGAAGATTTGTTTGATAAAGCCAGGACTCTGATCAGGGGATATCAATTCACGCATCCTTGGGTAACCGCATCAAATGAACAAATACTAAATGAGTCTTCCCTTTACCGGAAAGATTTTCAGTCTGGGGAGGAAGGATTAACCCTGGCAGCTGCACTTATTTTTGGTAAAGACAGCACCATTCAAAGTATCGTCCCAGCTTATAAAATTGACGCAATGGTTAGAAAAGATAATACAGACCGTTACGATGATCGTTTGCTGTTACGAACTAACCTGATTGATTCATATTTTCAGGTATTGGGTTTTATTAAGAAGCATCTGAGTGAAAAATTCTTTACTGAAAATGGTCAACGTAAAGATTTACGAGAACTAATTTTTAGAGAAGTTATTGGCAATTTTATTGTCCATCGTGAATATACCCATGCCCA
>CAZYTI010000926.1:0-2576 GCA_964650065.1 uncultured bacterium | reverse complement strand
ATCATACTTCCGCTCATCCGCTCTCCCAGGCACCGCCTCCTGTCGAAATGGAACTCATTGTAGAACCTCCACCCCCACAACCGGAACCTCCGGAAACCGTGCCGCCGGAAGGAGAAAGCGTTGATGAATCCCGTCCGGCTGTCTCAGAACGACAGGCTGATGAAGGACAACCAATTTCAACCGAGACTGAGGAAGTGCTTACATCAGAAACTGAAGAGGAAGAAGAGGTACTGACCTCAGAAGAAAAAGACTTCTTAGAGACACAAAAAAAACTGTATGAAGAAGCTAACGAGGAAGTGAAAACAATCGCCAAACCTTCTGCAAATGAGGTGGAGTCCTTAAGAGGTGAAACAGAAGATATGTTTGAACCGGCACCTCCCGAGATATCTCCACCCAAAGAGAACTCTGCTCTCATTGTAGAGAGCTACCATTGTGTGAATCATCAAGATGTCCCTGCTGTCAATGTATGCACTGAATGCTTAAAACAGTACTGTTCTGCATGCCTTATAGAAAAAGATGGCATATTCATTTGTAAGCAATGCGCAGGAAAAAATTAATGCAAATCGTAATCTTAAAATTAGGCTAATTCCATTTAACGTAAAATTTGGGGAAAATGACTGTGCAAGTCACTCTAGAAGTCATCGACGGGATTAATAAAGGTAAAAAATATCGTTTTACCGAACCCGATACCTTCTTGGTCGGTCGGGCACCGGAAGCACATTTTAATCTGGGAAATCGTGATTTATACGTCTCGCGGAGACATTTCTTGTTGGAAATTCTACCCCCACGCTGTCGTCTTTTTCATATCAGCAAAACCAATGAGACGAAAGTTAATGGTCATCTTGTCCAAGAATGCGATTTATCCAACGGCGATGTCATTGAAGTCGGATATACAGTCATCAGTTTATCGATAGACGAAAGTCTAAAGATTCGGATTTTGAAATGTCAGAGATGTGGAAAAGATATCCAGATTCTTGGAGACGCTTCCGATACTGAATGTTGCCCTGATTGTTTACTCATATTACAAAGCCCGGTTCATGATCACAAAATGTCGATCCAATGTTTGTGTCATCAATGTGGAAAAGACCTGTCTAATCTTGGAAATAGTGACAACCGAGCACAAGCACTCGATAGGAAAGTCATCTACTTGTGTCCGGAATGTTTACCGCCCTCGGAATTCATGGCAGGAGAAAAAATCGGCCCGTATGAGCTGATCGAGTTTCTTGCTGAAGGGGGTATGGGGGATGTATATAAAGTATATCATCGAGAAACAGCACGATTTTTAGTTTTAAAACAAATAAAAGGACTCTCAGACAATCAATTATTCATCAAACATTTCGAACGTGAGATAAGTGTTCATAGTTGTTTAAATCATGAAAATATAATACAATATATTGACAGTGGTGTTGCACAAAACAGACCTTATTTAGTCATGGAATACGCGACGGGTGGTGATCTGAACCATTTACTTTGGAAACTGGGTGGCACATTTGAACTCGAGCAGGTAATCAAATTAACGTCTCAGTTATTAAATAGTCTTACCTATTTACACAACCTCGATAATCCGATAGTACACCGCGATCTAAAACCTGAAAATATCCTTTTAATAAGGGAAAATGGGGAATTACTACCCAAAATCACCGATTTTGGTATTGCAAAACCCTACGCCGAAGCGAGTGGATCGACGTTGACAAAGATCGGTGATAAAAAAGGAACGATTCTATTCATGTCTCCCGAACAGATACTCAATTGTAAAGATGTCGATCATCGTACAGATATTTATGCAATGGGATTAATCATCTATTACATGCTGACAGCAAAATTACCTTACGCCTTCCCTTCCCCTTTTGAACATTTTCAAATAAAGGAAAAATATGGGCATGACAGAATGAAATATGTTCATGCGCTTAAAAAGTTGGGATACTACAACAATGTACTGGATTTAATTATTGAGGGTGATATGGTTCCCATTCAAGAAATCAATGATAATATTCCACCCTCACTGGCAAAGATTATTGATAGAGCCTTAGAAAGACGTATTGAAAAACGATATCAAAAAACCATCGATTTCTTGCATGACATAGAAAATGTTCAATCATAGCGCGCCGAAGGCGCACTTTTATAAAAAATGAAAGTGTCGTCAGATCCTTTTTGTTTGCAAACCCACCAAAGGCGGATCCGCCTATGGCGGAAAAAACGAAGATCTAACTCGCAATACTATAGCAACTGAGGATAACTTTGAATAGTGTTCAAATTCCCAGTTATTAATTTTCTGAGGTGTTCATGATTTATAACACAGGAGATTTTTCATCACCCATTAAAAACAATACAGAAAAAGGACGATTTGTTTATGGTGCTACAGATACAGGGCGATCGCGCAATCACAATGAAGATGCATTTTATTTCAATAAGAATATTTTTGTTGTTGCCGATGGCATGGGTGGTTATAATGCCGGTGAAGTTGCCAGCCGACACACTATCACTCATATCAAAATCAATTAACGCCTGATAAGTTAAACCAGTTACAAGAATTGAATAACCACCTACTATCCGATATCCTTCAATCTGCACACAGG
>CAZYTI010000925.1:0-2577 GCA_964650065.1 uncultured bacterium | reverse complement strand
CAAAGAATATCAGTCCCCATACACTGAGGCATTCTTTTGCGACCCATTTATTGGAGGGTGGTGCGGATCTCAGGGCTGTTCAGGAAATGCTGGGTCATTCGGATATTTCCACAACTCAGATCTATACACACCTGGATCGGGAGTACTTGAAGGAGGTCATTCAGACATTTCATCCGAGGGAACAGCGGGATCTTCGATAAAAATTGAAAGTGAACGATATTGTTTGAGGCAAAATAACGGATTGCTCTCATGGATTGTGCGTTGAAAAAACTGAAATCAGGCTATCTTATTTCCGTTTTATTGGTCCTACTCAGCTGGGGCCATGGAAGCGGTTTAGCGTCACACCATGATAAACTCAGCCCAATGTGGAAAGAGATCATCGAAAGTAAAGCGATCGATGAAAATGCATTGATGGGTGTTTTTATCCGGACATCCGATCCGGAGGTTTTGAGGCAGAGGGGCGTACGGGTGAGGACGGTTTCCGGTGATATTGTCACTGCGACGATTTTACCATCACAGGTCGATGATTTGTGCAGCCTGGCATCTGTGATCTCCATTGAGATTGGAGCCATATGCAAACCCCTGTTGGATGAAAGTATTCCGGAAATTGGGGTGCATCATGTGTGGAATGGTGCCTTGGGGCCTGATTTTCACGGTCACGGCGTTATAGTGGGGATATACGATTCGGGGATCGACTGGTCCCATCCCGATTTCATCGATGAAATCGGAAACTCCCGAATTCTCCATTTATGGGACCAGACCGAGGATGGCGGCAATCCCCCTTCGGGGTATTTCTACGGCTCTGAATACACGCAAAAGGATATCAACGATGAGATCGATGGATCCCCGGCCGGTGTTGTTCAGGGCAGGGATGTTTGGGGGCATGGCACCCATGTGACCGGAATCGCTGCCGGTAACGGGCGCGGGACTGGAAACGGTCTGCCGTCGGGTGTGTACAGGGGAGTGGCGCCTGAAGCAGAGTTCATCATCGTCAAAGGCGGTGATGAATTTTTCTTGCAGGATCGGGTGATCGATGGGATCAACTATATTTTCCAAAAGGCCGATTCCTTGGATCCGCCACGTCCCACTGTGATTAACCTGAGTGTGGGTGGTTCCCATCTCGGTCCTCACGATGCCACAAGCAGTTACGAACGGGCCATCGATAACTTACTGCTGGGGACCACGGGACGGGCCATTGTCATTGCTGCCGGCAATGAAAGGAACGATCCGGTGCATTTCGGCCGTGCATTCACCAAAGGCCAGGGCAGAGACACACTCATAGTGACTTTCTCCATCCGTTCCAATAACCCAGGCATGGAAGATTATGTTTCGTTTGGAATTTGGTATCCCCTGGAGGCCGATCTTCAGGTTTCTGTCATTACTCCCGCAGACAGTGTTTACGGTCCTGTTGGGAGCAATAGCAGGGAGACCTTTGAAGTCGGAGAAGGAAAAATCATCATCGCTAATGATAACATGACGGCGACTGACAGAGAACTCTCTATCCGAATATCGGATGGTCGTTCCAACGACATCGTTGATGATAATCTTGCCCCGGGAACATGGACGCTCTTTTTTGCAGGACTGTATTATGGAGATGATGAGGGGAGCAAGTTTGACGGTTGGCTCAACGGTGCCTCTCTGTGGAACGGCGTGCCTGTCGCCTTTATTATCGATGGGACGGATTTAACGACCCTGTTGGTCGAGCCTGGTAATTCGCGATTGGGCATCACGGTGGGATCTTATGTCTCTAGAACGGAGTGGCCCAGTTTGTATACTGATCCATGGGGACCGGATGGTCTGACATGGGGTGCACTGTCCGACTTCTCGAGTCCGGGACCCACACGGGACGGTCGTCAAAAACCGGATATTATCGCTCCCGGCGAATGTGTCCTTTCTACCCTTTCTTCCGATATATCCACCCAACCCTTCTATCATGAAACGGCCACGGATGGTGTGCATTGGGTCATGAGAGGAACGAGCATGTCTGCTCCCCATGTGACGGGTGTGGTGGCACTGATGTTTGAGGCCGATCCCGATCTTTCTGCTTCGGATATCAGGAGCCATTTGATATTGTCTGCCCGGAAAGATCAGTGGACAGGCGATGAGGTCTGGAATAAGGACAGGGGCTACGGAAAGGTGAACGCCCTGGAAGCTGTCCGTCTCATCACATCCGTGTCCAATCAAGAACTCGGCAAATCACCCCATGGCTTTTCCCTTCTGCAAAATTATCCAAATCCCTTTAACGGTTCAACATCGATTGAATTCACGATTCCAGAACATGTCGATTCCGCAAATAAAATTTTCATGTTGGCCATTTACGATTTAAGAGGCCGGATGGTCCGTCAATTGGCACGAGGCAATCCAGAACCTGGTAAGCATCACTTATCCTGGAATGGACAGGATAATCAGGGAGGTATTGTGGCTTCCGGTGTTTATATCTATCGGTTGATTGTGGGAGAGACGGTATTGTCTATGAAGCTGATCTGCCTGCAATAAAACGTGGAGCGTAGAGCGTGGAGCGTAGAGCGTAGAGCGTAGAGCGTAGAGCGTAGAGCGTGGAGCGTAGAGCGTAGAGCG
>CAZYTI010000924.1:0-2581 GCA_964650065.1 uncultured bacterium | reverse complement strand
TTAATATTGACCCATTCTCATGGTGGGGTGTATTTACCTCTTCATCCAACCCTATTTCAAAATATTCACCTCTGTTCAAGGTTAACCCTCACGTCCCCCTAGGAAACATAATTTTATCCAGTTCCAACAGATATTATTATCTCGCAAAAAATATGCATTAAATATCATGGGAAGGATATCTGAAAAGGGAACTAGTGCCATGTCAAGCTTGACATGGCGCATTAATTATGGTATATTTCTTCAAATCTGCCAAGGAGGTTTAGCTTATGAAGAAATATACCGTTACTTTAACACAAGAGGAAAGGAATAAGTTGAAAAAAATTGCATCCAAAGGGAAACACAAATCACAGAAGGTCATTAATGCTTTGATTCTACTTGGCTGCGACACGGGAGAGTTTCAAGACAAACGATCCACAAATGAACAAATATCTCGGGTGTTAAAAATTGGCATGAGAAAAATTGATCGTGTAAAGAAGCGGTTTGTTGAGGATGGTCTGGACATAACCCTTAATGGTAAAAAAGGCAGTCGCATATACGCCAAGAAGGCAGATGGAGATTTTGAAGCTCACCTTATTGCATTAAGTTGTAGTGATCCTCCTGAAGGTTTTACCAGATGGTCGTTACGGCTATTAGCAGACAAGGTTGTTGAGCTTGAATACATTGACCAAATCTCTCATGAAACTATTCGTCAAGTGTTAAAAAAAACGAAATTAAACCATGGCGTCACAAAGGATGGGTGATTCCACCAGAGCAAAACGGAAACTTTGTTGCCAATATGGAAATGGTGTTGGACATCTACAAGCGGCCATTCGATCAGAGATTCCCTGTAGTATGTATGGATGAATCGCCTAAACAGCTTATTGGAGAGATAAAAACTCCTATTTCGGCATCATCAGGTCATGTTGCCAAATATGATTATGAATACAAGAGATATGGAGTATGTAATATTTTCATGGCGTGTGAGCCATTGGCCGGGAAACGGCTTGTTAAAATAACCGAAAGAAAAACAAAAATTGACTGGGCGTATTTTGTTGAAGATATTGCAGCTCTCTATGAAAATGCTGAAAAGATAACATTAGTGATGGATAACTATAACACACATAGTCCCGGTTCTCTCTATGATGCCTTTCATCCTGTAAAAGCAAAATCTCTCTGGGATAAGTTTGAGTTTGTGTTTACTCCAAAGCATGGGAGTTGGTTGAACATGGCAGAAATAGAATTGAATGTGCTTACAGGTCAATGTCTAAATAGGAGAATTGATAATATTGAAGAGGTTAGACGAGAGGTAACAGCGTGGCAAAAATATCGCAATAATAAAATTTCGACCGTTAATTGGCAGTTCACAGCAGATGATGCTCGAATTAAATTGTCTCGTCTTTACCCGTCACTTATTGCTTGACATGACACTAGTACTTACTTGCATTAATTACCGTTATAATATATGAAAGGGGTATGAGTAGACATGCAACCCCAATTGTATTGATGGATGAAGAACGAGAAACCCTTGAAAAATGGGTTCGATCTTCCAAAACTGAACAACGTTACGTGCTTCGCAGTAAAATAATCCTTATGGCAGCCGAAAGTCTGTCAACAAAGGAAATTTCCAAAAAATTGGAGGTCAGACAAGCCACTGTAAGCGAATGGCGAACCCGTTTTGCTGCGAAGCGTCTGGAAGGGCTGCAAGATGCCCCCCGCCCAGGCAAACCAAGGCGTTACGATAAACAGACAGAACTTCGGATACTTAAACAACTTGATGAAAAGCCTCCTCCTGGTCATGCCACATGGACCGGGAAACTTTTGGCAGAGGCTTTGGGTGATGTTTCCGAACATCAGGTATGGAGAGTGTTACGAAAACACGGGATTCACTTACAACGCCGCCGTAGTTGGTGTATCAGTACTGACCCTCAGTTCTCTGAAAAAGCGGCTGATATTGTAGGCCTCTATCTTTCACCTCCAGAGAATGCTGTGGTTATAAGTGTTGATGAGAAGCCAGCAATTCAAGCTTTGGAACGTGCCCAAGGATATTTAAAACTACCCAATGGCAAAGCCATAACAGGCTATAATCACGAATATAAACGCCACGGTACGACAACGCTTTTTGCCGCTCTGAACATTATTACCGGTCACATAATATCTGGACACTATAAACGACATCGACGACGAGAATTCTTGGATTTCATGAATCAAGTGATTGCTGATTATCCAGACAAAGAAATTCATGTCATTCTGGACAATCTCAGGACTCATAAACCGAAACATGATCGCTGGTTAGCCAGACATAAGAATGTTTATTTTCATTATACACCGACACATGCAAGTTGGCTCAACCAGATTGAAATTTGGTTCAGCATTCTTACTCGAAGAGCCCTAAGAGGAGCAAATTTTATATCAGTCAAACAATTACGGAAGGCAATCGATGATTTCATCAATTCTTATAATGAAAAAGCGATCCCCTTTGAGTGGAAAAAATCAAATGTCAAATCCGTTCATCCAAAAAAATATTACGCTAACTTATGCAACTAAGTACTAGGACCTCAATAGCCTCTGGAGTGAGCAGAGCCCTAGAGCGCTCTTTTACTTC
>CAZYTI010000923.1:0-2582 GCA_964650065.1 uncultured bacterium | reverse complement strand
GATCGAGCGTAACGCCATGCACAAGCAGAACAGTTTCTCCATGTTCTGGACCGCAGAAGCATTGCTGGCGACGTACCGGGCCACTGGCGAGGTCCGCTATCTCCAGTGGGGGAGGCGCACGTTGGACGAGCTCTCCATGTGCCAGCAGGTCTGGCAGCCACCGTTCATCTATGTTCCGGCATTGGGTGGTTTCGGTGTGATGAACGCCGACGGTGAATGGAACGACTCGCGTGAAACGCTTTTTGCAGAACTTTTCCTGGATTATTATCGGGAAACGGGGGATCCGTATCTTTTCGAACGTGGTGTTGCCGCACTCAAGTCCGGTTTCATCATGATGTACTGCCCCGAGAATGCCGTGGTCAAGAAGATGTGGGAAAAGGTTTATCCGTGGTTCGGTCCGGAAGATTACGGCTTCACCATGGAGAATTACGGTCATGGCGGACGTACCAGTCCTGAAGGTGAGGGCATGGGTGTTTTTACCATATACGACTGGGGCAACGGGGCCGCGGCCGAAGCCGCCATGCGTATTTTTGATCACTATGGTCATGTATACATCGATCGCACGCGAAATCAGGGATTTGGAATGGATCAAGTACAGGTTCATCGTTCAGGTAAATCCTGGGAACTCATCAACGATACGGGCGAGGCTCGCGAACTGAGAATCGTCTTTGAGGACGGGACATTCAGGATGGTGACCATTGAAGATCGACTACGTATTGGAGAGGAATGATGTTATCAGGCTTATCTTTACCCATTCCTGTGTGCAGTAATATTTATGGGACATGTTGAGACCATTTGTGTCAAATTAAATAAAAATAATTCTAAAACTTTTGACAATACCTTGAGACCATTGGGGAGGGTTGAAATGAAGAACAAACATGTGGTCGTCCTTATCCTCGGATACCTGCTCATCCTGATCGGTTGCTCTTCAGGACCGTCTGCCGAAGATGAGCGTATTGTCAGGCTACACGATGACGCCCTCGTCTGGGACTGTCACAACGATCTGGTTCTGCGCGTCCTCTATGAAAAACTCGATATGGGACAGCCCATGCCCTATGGGCATGTAGACATCCCCAGTCTCAGGGAAGGGCGCGTCGATGTCCAGACCGTGGCCCTCTTCGTTCATAATTTCCTCTATCCCGATAAATGCGCCGACCAAACACGCAGACTGATAGCGGCCATGACCGAGGCAATCGAACAGAACGCCGACCGGGTCGCCCTGGCCCGGACCGGTACCGATATCGAGCGAATCGTGGCCCAGGGCAAGATCGCCATGCCATTGGCCATCGAGGGGGGGCACGCCATCGAGAACAGCCTGAAGAACCTGCGGGAATTTCACAGTAAGGGCGTCTCTTCCATGACCCTGACCCACAACGTGACCCACGGCTGGGCCGACACGGGTGCGGATGAGGCGCGATGGGGCGGACTCAACGATCTGGGAAGGGAGGTGATCCGGGAGATGAACCGGCTGGGCATGGTGATCGATATTTCCCATGTGTCGGACGAAACCTTCTTCGATGTCATCGAGACCACGGAATACCCGGTCATCGCTTCCCATTCGGGGTGCAGGACCCTCAATTCCCACCGCCGCAACATGAGCGATGAGATGCTGCGTGCGCTGGGGGAGAACGGCGGTGTCATCGGTATCGTCTTTGTCCTCAACTACCTGACTCCGGAATACTTAGAGACCATGAAAGAACTGAAAGCCGTGAGTGCTCCCTGGTTCCGCCAGGTTCCCCCCATCGAAGACCTGCAATTGCGTATCGCAGTGGAACATCTCAACGCCAGCCGGGACTGGCCGCTGGAGAATTTGCCCACCATCGAGGATTTAATCGATCACATCGAACACGCCGTGAAGATAGCCGGTGTGGATCATGTGGGATTGGGTGCGGATATGTACCCGCGCAATCCTTCGCCGGTCGGGATCCGTGGTGTCGAGGATTATCCCAACATTACCCTGGGTCTTAAGAGACGGGGATACAGTGATGATGATGTCCGAAAAATCATGGGTGGAAATTTCCTGCGCGTTTGGAAGCAGGTCACCGAAGGGGATTAGTATATTTTTTTTCATTGACCACAGAGTTGTTCACCTTCATCGTATAATCTTTGATGCAGTACCTTACTTTGTTTACCATCCCAATTTTAAATCAGATCCATTTTGATTTTATAAAAAAATTACTTAAATTAAAAAGAATATGAAAATCCCTTCTGAGACTCTAACCTCTGTTATTACTTACAGTTATAGCCTTCTTATCGTTTTGATTTTCAGAACTTCCTTTGAAAAGTAAGATTTCTTCCAATCTAACTGATTCGCAATAGTACTACTATTTGAAGTTATCGCATATTTTTCCACAAAATAGAAGGAGAATAATATTTTGAAGGCATTAATATTAGCGGCAGGACGGGGAATAAGACAAAGAGAGAATGGTGAGCCCAAACCTTTAGTTCCTTTACTCGGACTCAGGTTTATCGAGAGGGTCATTTTGACGGCTAAAAAGTCAGGTATTAAAGAATTTCAGATTGTTATCGGTTACAAGGGTGAAAAAATCCGTAAGTATTTAGGAGATGGTTGTAAATACGGT
>CAZYTI010000922.1:0-2585 GCA_964650065.1 uncultured bacterium | reverse complement strand
ATCGTTCTTCAGTGGGAAGCCGTTTAATTAATTTATATATATTCTTACGAAACACTCGTGCAAGCTTATAAAGCTCAAAATCATCCAACCGATATTTTACATTTTGTCCCATATATTCAACACTCAATAATCACCACTCACTACTCACAATTCACTAATCACAACTCACCACTAACCACTCACTAATCACAACTCACCAATCACCACTAACCAACAGGTATCCCAATCTCCACGCTTGTTCCCTCCCCTGCCTTCGATCGAATATCAAAATGATAATTATCTTCATAAAGCAACTGAAGTCTTTCCTGAATACTTGACAGACCATAACCCGATGCATTGGATTTTACGTCGAATCCGGGTCCGTTATCGGTGACCTTTAAATGTAACATACCATTGGATTCTGATATTTTGATATGAATCTGAACGGTATCTTCCTTTTTATCCAATACATGCTTGATGACATTTTCCACAAGCGGTTCTATTAAAAGCCCGGGAATGCTTCGATCTTGCAGCGCTTTCGAACATTCAAATTGATAGGATAGATGTCCCTCAAATCGGAGTTTCTCCAACTCCAGATAATCTTCGATCAGGCCCAATTCTTCTTTAACGGTAATGAATGTCTGATTGGAAACAGAGAGGATTCTTCGATAGAGTTCGGACAGGCGGACGATGCTTTGTTCAGTTTTCTTCGGATCTTCATATACGAGCGCAGCCAAGGAATTCAATGTATTGAACAGGAAGTGGGGGTTGAGTTTTGCCTGTAAGCTGTTAAACCGAGCTTCCGATTCGAACCGTTTTAACTGCTCATTTTCCAGTTCGGCTGCTTTCAATCGGGCGATGTTCTCTTCCAAACGTGATTTTTGCACTTCGTAAAACGTATTGCCCGCGCTGGCAAGGATGCCAAGTAATATTGCCAAAAGAAAATTAATACCATAAATAAATCGTCCATATAAAATCAGAGTACCTATCGTAAGCCCCAATCCCACACCAGTACTCGATATTAATGCAAAGACGATGAAAAATAAAAAACGTCGAAGACGATAGATTCGATCATAGAGCCAATGTAGCAGAATCGAAGTATAAAGCGTACAGCCCGAGACATAGACAAAATCTTCCAATAAATCTGGCAACCAGAATTTACCTGTAATAACAGTTCCAAATATGAAAATAATAATCGTGAAGAAAATAACAAAATTTACCATCCTGAAGATGAAACTGCGATATTTCTTTAACCAATCACTCATTCAGCAGGATTCCTTTTTAAATCGTACAGGCCGAACGATCATTATAAATTCTGATGGATAACATCATGAAGATATGATTTATTCTGGAAAAAGTAAAGTAATTTTAAATGGTAAATTCATCCGGTATAATTTTTAAAAGGAATAGAAAATGATTCTCAAGATGAATTTACAATCGAAACCTTAACCCACCCTCGATGAAATAGGACTGAAAAAGCTCCCCGAATTCCGATTCACTTTTACCCTGAAAAATATAACTTCTGCTATAGAGAGAAAATAGTTTCCCGAGATTCATATGCAGTTCCGGTATAAGAACAAAGCTGAAGTCATCCAAATTCATCATCCAGGTCGTTCGCAATCCGATGCTTCTCCCAATGGGTATATCCAGGTAGTTCATCAGATAGTTTTGCATGGATCCTTTTGGAGAGAATACATTCAAACTCCAGAGCAGATTTCCCTCTGCCAGGAGCTCATTGGGTGTCGCTAATTGAGAATTCAAGAATTTCACATGATTGATCAGCCGATGCCATTCCCCTTTAGAATAC
The DNA here is from genome assembly GCA_964650065.1 of uncultured bacterium. Classification (GTDB taxonomy): domain Bacteria; phylum Zhuqueibacterota; class QNDG01; order QNDG01; family DSAB01; genus CAZYTI01. The sequence goes on along the minus strand of CAZYTI010000922.1, from coordinate 799 downwards.
CCCTGATCCTGATGAAAGCACTCGGCCACCCAGAGGATGTTGCCCGGGAAGGTATACTGGAATCCCAGTAGATAACGACTATAAGTCATTGAATCATTCTTGCGATCGGTCTTAAAAGGCATGTTCAAATACAGTGTGTTTTCTTCTCCATTCGATCTATGATATGCAAGATAACTTCCTTTCTGTACGCTTGCCTCTCCGTGAAACTCCAGTCGATCTCCTATGACATAAGAAAAATTCACACCCCAGATCGGTGATTCCTCAATATTGAATAGTGAAATGAAAGACAGGTCAATATCCCACAGGTTCTTGTAAAACCGGAAAGCCAGTTTAGATTCTTCCGTCTGTATTGCCGAGCCGATATCCACCCTTGTTAAATAGCAAAGTGCGAGAGAATAAGATTCACCAAAATACTCCAGCTTCACCATATCATGACCTTCGGCCCGTTTCTCAGTGTTATCCGGATCGCTCAATTCCTTATCAGGAGCAGCCACATCGGTAGGATTGAAGGCATACCCGGTTCCCCAGCGCTGAATCGACCGGCCGGCCACCAGAATCCAATTCTCGAACAGATCTTTTTGAAAGAAAAATTGGTTGATTTTCAGATCACCTTCCCAATAATCCGTGTACTCCATTCTCCCCATCATATCAATCTGACATTGCAGTGAAAGAAAATCCGCCTGGAAACTGACATATTGGGAAAGCGAGAAATCCGGACCTTTCCGAAATCCCAATACTTCGACACTGCGGTTATCCGGATTGAACAATGTCGGGCGGTAATTCTGATAGGTCCCCTTAT
>CAZYTI010000921.1:0-2588 GCA_964650065.1 uncultured bacterium | reverse complement strand
ATCCGCAGACCTCAGTGGCGTGCAGACCACCGTCGATCCACACGACCGCCTTGCCTTCCCGGGCCAGATTTCGAGCCTCATCGTCCGTCAGACCATCGGCAAGGGCCAGTCTACGGCTGATTTCCTTGTAGCTGTCGAGCTTGGCGTGGTTCTCCGGTGATGTGATGATGGCCATGACCTGGGGACGCCCTTCGGCCGTTTTACCGATTTCTTCGAGGCGCACTCTCGGTGATTCATTGTCCAGCTTTTGCCAGTATTCCAACAATTGAGAATAAGTGATGAGGTGATAATCGTCGCCGATGTTGATTCCGAATTGCGCTTTGGGTGAGGTGATTTGTGATTGTGCATGATTCGGAGTCACCATAAATATTGTAGTGGCAAACAGTCCGATTAATGTACAGGTTAACAGAGGTACTGGTTTTCTGACCATGTTGTGACTCCTTTCAAAAAGAAATTTATTTAAGTTGACGCCTGTGCGCGAATGCGGGATCGGAATGATAAAATAGTGAATCAACAACAATTTGTCAAGAAAGGATTATTGAATTGTCCCTGCTGCTATCACAATTGCATCCACGAGAACGCCATGGGATGCTCTTATTACTTGTTCAAGGACAATCGCCATTTCGTTTGCTTCTTCGATATCGTTTTTCTCAACGGCCTCTCTTACTCCAGGAAGGGTCTTAACACCGTAGCCGGTATAGTATCCGGGTGCGTAGATCTGGTGCCTGAACCAGGGCCGGCCGGGTAGTCCATCGGAATGTAAGAATGCCGCCTCGGCAGCGAGTAACCGATCGTTCAATTTTTGCATTGATTTTCGGTGTCGGCGTAATCGGTTTTCGTCCATATGTAATATCCGATCAATCTCTCCATTGAGCACAGTGGCAGCGGCATTCAGTTGTTTATTGGCCTCTCGAATGTCTGAGAGACTTATCTTTTCAGAGAAATCACGCTTTTCAATTTCAGCTTGAATCTCGTCGAGATAGCGGTCGATGGTCTCGGCAATGGCCGTGTAATCGAAAGGAAGGATATCCGCCTGAGCCATGCGCATGAGGAAGACAGCGACGATTTCGGAAAGTTTTTCGCCGTATTTGAATCCGGGATCCCCAAAAGTCGTAAAAAACCAGCGGCTGTCGTAGCGTGAGTGATATATACCATTCCCCGCAGAAAAGCCGATATTCATCGAAGGAATCCCCAAGTGATCCAGGAAAACGGTGTAATCGCTGCCGGATCCCAGGGCACTGATACGGACATTTTTGTCATCTTTAAAATCGATGATGTTGTTGTCTCGTGATTTTTTCAGCCAAGATTGAAACACGGTTCCCTCGTGACCGGGCATCTGAACAGCCTGAGTCACCTCATTAATGAAGGGCTGAAGTGCGTGCCCCCCCCTGCACTGAAGTTTCCGGCCGTATAACTTTCCCTGTTCAGATATACGATCATATTCCCCTGCAAGTCATCCCCGAATTCTTCGCCGTATTCTGTGGATCCGATGAGACCGTATTCTTCGGCATCCCCGAATTCTTCGCCGTATTCTGTGGATCCGATGAGACCGTATTCTTCGGCATCCCAGCTGGCAAAGGCAATAGACCGTTTGGGTCTCTGGTTTTGCCTGGCCAATTCACCGATGACGCGGGCACTCTCCAGGAGGGAGACGGCACCGCTGATGGGATCGCGACCACCCAGAGCCCAGGCATCCCGGTGCCCCCCGGTCATGACAATTTTCCTGGGTTCTTCACTGCCGCGCAGGATACCGATCACGTTGACGATGGGCCTGATTGACCAGTCGAATTTCAATTTCATGTGAACCTTTGCCGGCCCGGGGCCGAAATGATAGGCAATGGGCAGTCCCCCTTGCCACGATTCCGGTACGACTTCTCCGCCCAGGGCATGCAGGATGGGCAGGGCGTCGCCGTAAGAAATGGGCTGGACCGGAATTTTTTGAAAGGTGCTCACTTCATTCAGGGGAATGCGTTTCACTCCTTTCTTGGATGGGCGCATCGGCGTCTGGGGATCGCCTGGATAATGGGGCATATCCATGACCGATCCGCGCTGAACCCCATGCTCCGGTCGCCATTTTCCCTTGGGAATGACGTCGCCCTTGACGAATCCATCGTCGGCCGGGTCGGAGTAGATGAGACATCCGATGGCACCGCGTTCGCCGGCCAGCCTGGGTTTGATTCCCCGCCAGCTCCTTAGATACCGGGCAATGACGATTTTCCCCTTTACCGAAATCCCCATTGAATCCAGCACTTCATAATCCTCGGGAATGCCGTAATTCACATAAACCACTTCGGCCGTCACATCGCCGTCCGCAGAATAGGCGTTGAACGTAGGCAGGATGCCTTCCTGATCCGAATCCGGATCTTCCGGGATTGGCGGCTCGAACAATTTTAGTCTGTAAATTTCCGGTGCAACGAGCGTGATTTCCCGTTCGATGGGTCTTGGGAGTAATACCTCGTAGTGATTCATGATGACTTCATCAAAACCGAATTCCCGCAACCGATCCGCATAATATTCTGCTGTCTCGACATTTGCCTGAGTGCCGGCATGATGGGGTAAATGTCGAGACAGCAGAATATTATGCGGAT
>CAZYTI010000920.1:0-2588 GCA_964650065.1 uncultured bacterium | reverse complement strand
CAATCGCTTCCATGAGGTGGTGAATGCCCTTGGTGGGTATTAACGCGGCCATACAAACGATGACAGCGACATCCGGATCTCGCAAGACCTTTTCCCAAAGCAATTGGAACCCATCCAATGAAACATGACTTATTCCATTATACACGACCACACTCTTCTGCTTCGCATGAACACTCAGGCAAGACAACAATGCTTTTGCAACACACACGATGGTAAAGGGAATGCTTTCAAATACCCGCCAAAACGGCCCTCCGAATGGTTTTTCTCCCCGCAAATGCGCAACGATCTTTTTCCGACACAATAGAGCGGCCAGGCCGATCAACACGGTTCCCCGCGGATCATTGGTATGTAAAAAATCCACCTTCAATCCCCGAATCAGCCTGATCACATGAAGTGTATAGGGCAAGTAATCCATAAAGAACAATTTGACATAATCTGTCTTGTGCAGATATAATAAAGATTTCCCGTAGGTGTTCAGCCTGTTCCCCGGTTGTAGAACAAATACAGGAATGCCCATCGATTCATAGGCTGCGGTTGCTCTACCCTGTCCGACGGATAAAACAACCGGAGATACAAAATCAGGCAGATTCGATATCAACTCCATGAGACTCCTGTTGGCTCCGGCCATTCTCTGTGGATAGGCAATGAAATAAAGCACCCGAATGGGTTCATTTGTCATGCCAAATGATTTCACCTTTTAGAGAGCCTCTCTGAGTATGCTTGAATCAATGAAGAGATTCCTTTGGCAAGATCGAAATCCCTGAGCACCTTTTCCCTTGCACGAATGCCCATCCGGCACCTTTTTTCCGCATCCCTGAGCAACCCGATGATACATTCAGCAAAATCTTGAGAAGTTTGATCAACCAAATATCCATCAACGGCCTGATCAATCATCCTTTCACTACCACGCACACGGGCCACAACCGGAGGAACACATCGTTCCATGGCTTCGAGGAGGCTGAAATTACAAAATACCAGATCCGCAGGTAGAACGAACACAGATGCCATTTCATAATAAGCTTCCGGCTCGGCCGTGAATGGGACCACTTCAACGTGTTCCTCAATTCCCAACTCCTGAATTCTCTTCAATAACTGTTTTTCATAGCCATGCTGCTTCCTGAGATAATTTATTCCCAATGTTGAACCCACAAGGTGAAAACGGGCATGTGGGATTTCCTTTACAACCATGGAAGCCGCTTCGATGATGATTTCCAATTTTCTCCACGGCTTAAAGGTGTTCAGGAAAAGCACATTTTTTCCATCCCTTAGAGCAGTGAAGTCTTTGTTCACCGGAATTCTGTTATGGAAAAAAAACAACTTCGAATCATCACAAATATGGTGTTGCCTTATTGTATCTTTCATATACAGTTCGGTGATGATGACCAGACGCGAAACCCTGAACATGAGCCTATCCACAAGTCGCCTGATGCTTTTGTGTTCGTCCCAGAGGTACAATTCACTGCCGATACATACCACGGATAACGAAATGCCAAGGATGAAACATCCCACCGTATAAAAGAATTGAGAAAGAATTCTTGTCGAGTAGAGCTCAACATGATTGGGCTTCCGTGTGAAGAGAAGAATGTGATATCGAACAATGTCATGCACTATGCATCGGGGGATGCGTATCACTTCTGATTTTATTCCGGGATTGAAATGGCTTAAAAGACCTGTCTTATCAGATGAATATATTAAACATTTTAATCCCCTTTTTTCAAATGCATTATAGATATATCCACTCTTACGGGTGATTTTATCCATTCCGGCAGCCAAAATATCAAGCCTTCTTTTCATTGTTAACTTCTACTTTTCTCTTCTCATGAACTATTGTCAAAAATTAACCACAGAGCACACAGAGAAATTATTAATATTATTTATGAGGATATTCATTTTTAATACCCAAATTTATTCTCTGTGGTCTCTGTGGTTTAATGTCTTTCTTTTTTCATAAAACTTTTGACACTACATCTCATGACGAAAGGAGGCAATCATGATTTTTATCGCCTTCTCAATAGAGACTTTGGGCGTATAACCCAGCAATGCCTTTGCTTTCCCCAGACAGGGAACACGACGGACGATATCTTTATACCCGGCACCGAATGCTTCTTCAAAGGGAATAAACCTGATCTTGAGTTCATTCCCTGTGTCGGCAAGCCGATGAATCAATTTCGCTGTATCCAGTACGCTAAGTTCTTCATCATTACCCAGATTAATGATCTGACCAATGGACGATTTATTTTTCATGGCCAGCAGGGTACCTTCTATTAGGTCACTGACATAGGCCATCGATCTTGTTTGAGAGCCATCACCGTGAATCACAACTTCCTCATCGTGAAGAATGGCATTGACAAAAATGGGTATATGACCCCCACTCCACCTTAGAGAGGAACGATGACTGAATCCTCCAAAATACCTCAAGATCGATACCGGAACGCCATAACTACGATGAAAGGCAAATGCCAGCTGCTCTCCGTAAAGCTTGGACACGGCATAACTCCAACGTTTCACCATACTGGGACCGATGAGCAGATCACCATCCTCTCGGAACGGAATATGGGGTGAGATACCATAGACATCCGAAGTGGATG
>CAZYTI010000919.1:0-2589 GCA_964650065.1 uncultured bacterium | reverse complement strand
ATCGTAGGGATCCTCTGCTTTAACAAATGGAACCAGCATGGTGCTCATTTGCGCGCCATCCAGAATCGGTGCTTTGGCGCCTACCAGGATGGATAGCCCTCGGTCGTCACCGATTCTCAGAGCGCGGGGCATGGCGTTGATGCAATGCATGCATCGGGTGCACTCCCGGTCGTTGATTTCAAGTTTGTCGCCATTCATTCTCATGCAATCCGTGGGGCACAAATCAATGATCTCTTTTTGTATGTCAAGGTATTTGGATACATCAACAACGTGCTGCCGATTACACGCGCCGCAGGCAAAAATTGCGGTGTTTGAGCCGGTGTTATATGCTTTTTCTACCATAATGACCTTTCAATTAATTTGGGTGTTGGGAAGAACGCTCTCATATGTCATCAACACAATCGCTGTTTTTTACTATTAATAACTGTTATTTATTATATAAAGGAGTCACCTTGTCAACAGGATTTTTCCTTTTCCATAGATCTTTCCATATGAATAATCACCTTTGGAAGTCTTTTTTCGATTAAAGTATTACCACCTCTTACCGATATAGACATTAAAGGTAATTTTGTATGACTCAATAACATGTCCTACAAAATTGTCCGGCTTAGCCCGGCCGGTCTTAATCCCATGATGATAGCCAAAACCTTAAATCCCGACATAATGGAGAGAATATGTTGACTGAGTTGGAGGATTCAAAGCCCATCACCGGCCGGAGTCCTAATTATTTCAAATTTACAGTTACACCTATCATTGAGGACAATTTATTCATGATTATTAAGGATAATTCAGGATGCCCAACCCCAAACAGTGTGATTCACCCTCAAGAAGTCGTGGAGATCATTTTTGAGGTTTCTTTAAATTAACATTTCATATAAACCGCCCCATGTCTCACCTGAAATTCAACAATAAAAATAAGTTGCAATTCTCTTTTCCACAAAATATAGTTTTCATTTGAAAATTTTTCGCGTTGCAATCATTGATAACTGCAATTTTAGCTGTTTCCAGAACAAATTCGAAGGAGCGGTTCACGTTTGTCATTCCGTTTCTGAACCTGTTTCGCTTAACAATGGAAAACCATCACCATATCCCATGAATAATAAAGAGGAGTTGTATATGCGAATCAATATCCGAACATTCATAACTCTTTTATTTTACTGTTTATTCAGTCTTGCTATTGTATCACCATGTTTTGCCATTGATTATTATGTAGATATCAATAACGGTAGCGATGTAGCAAACGACGGGACATCACCGGCAACCGCCTGGAAACCCCTCCACTTTGCCATAGGCCAAATTAACAGTATGGCAGACGGAACGTATGTTCTCAATGTGGCCGGTGGCACAGAGTACAGTATTGCCAGCGGAGAACCAGACGAATCACTATCCGTACTTCAAAACAACCTGACCATCCAGCCGGTTGATGAAACAGCCGTGGGTATTGTTGGTGATGATGGATGTGCCGGATGGGATGATGGCATGGAATTTATGGGGTCCGGGATCACGTTAAAAAACATCACTATAACAGGCTTTGGCTGTGATGGTGAAAGTGGGATATCTGTTGAAGGCTCAAACATCAGGGTCGAATCCTGTAAAATATACGATAACAGTTTAGGAATCCAATTTTATAGCGGGTCTGGCGGCATGGTAACCGGTTGCGACATGTCTGGTAATGCCAACGGTGTCCGGATCGATGATGCAAGCCCGACCATCAGCGCCAACAAGCTTTATGATAACTCCTATGGCATATACATCGTTGAAAACGTAAGCCGAATTATCAGCCCAGTAATTGTGAACAACCTGATATATGATTCGCCGGCTGATCGCAGTATGGAGACCGGCATATGGATGCAGGCATACGCCACGGGCTCCATTATTGCCGCGGATATCTTTTATAATACCATCATCGGCGCCATGTTTAACGGCATTTATCATTTTGAAGAGTCCCCCTCTACTATTGATTCAGTGGAAATCAAATACAACATTATCACCGGTTGTTCCGCATACGGCATCAGCAACAATGGTTCTTCCTCCACAAGCGTCCCTATTGTCGACTACAACAATACATGGGACAACACACTCGGCAACTATTACGTTGATCTAATTCCCGGGATTAATGATATTTCCAGCGACCCGCGGTTTACGGATGCCATCAATTTTGATTTTCACCTGAATGAGGATTCACCCTGTATAGATAAAATTCCCATCAGTACCGGGGACACCACCACCACAGATCTCGACGGCCAATCCAGGCCCAAAGGCCTTGGTTCTGATATGGGATGTTATGAAAACAGCGATACCAATATTCTTTGGGCCCATGATGTGGGAGAAAGCCATATCCGGCTGGTTCTGCCGGATATCACCGGTGACGGGTATGATGAGCTTTTGCTGCGCAATTATCCTGCGGTTGGCGGGAACGGTACTTCGGTCTGGGTTATCAGTGGTGCGGATGGCGCAACCCAACTATGGGGTCCTCAGACTGTTATGGGAAATAACAGGGGCACAGCAGTTATTGATGACCTGGACGACGACGGTATAAAAGACATCATCGTAATTGGAGGCACTTCTGGAAACGGTTATGGTGAAGAC
>CAZYTI010000918.1:0-2594 GCA_964650065.1 uncultured bacterium | reverse complement strand
GCTGCCAGACCGCCGTGAAAAGGGCGAACTGTAGAAAATCGGGGTTGGATGACGACCTCTCCGCGCAGATTGGCAAATCCGATCTTGTTGTCCTCCACAATACGGAACAACCCTTCCGATGGATAGTCGGGTCCGTTATCGAATGGGAATACGGTAAATAAACGCTTTCCATCCCTGTCGATGGCCACAAATCCTTTACCTTCCTCATAGCGTATTATGAAGGGTTTGGAACTGTCCGGATCACAAAAAGCATTCCGGTTAGAGGATAATTTTTTATCTCTTGAAACGGACACATTCGGTGTATGGCTACAGCCATTTAAGAGTAACAGAATGATTATTAGGATATCTTTTTTAAGGTCAATCATCGTTCTCAGACCTATGAATATAGTATTTTATATGGGAATTTATGTAGAATATATTTTTTGATATCTTGTGTTATGGAAGGCCATGCAGAAGGATATTCTAATATACGTTGTAAAGATTTCTTTACTTCCTTTTTAAAAGTATTGCCTAATCCTGGTAATTCTAAATTATAGAAATCAGTCGCATCTTTTAATTCATCCCGAGCAAGCTCATTAAATATAATTATCATAATTATGACTCTCGAAAGATATCGTTATAACTGACTCCTTTGATCTTACCACTCCGATATGCGTTAAGTCTTTTTTCAGCTTCTTCAGTCCAAATCTGGTCGATATTTTTGTCTGGTTCATCTAAACTTTCAATAAGCCCCTCAAGTAAGATTATTCTATCTTGGGGTTTAAGCTCGAGGGCTTTTTTTAATAATTCTTTGCTAGCTTCCATGTTGTTCACCTCACAATTAAATAGAATATAAATTCCATTTAATTTAAAAATATTTATGTTAATTGTAAATGGTTAAAATTATTTTTTCGCTCTAATGATCTTCTTATTCACTACTCATATCGGGCACCTTAAATACTTCGATGTTGGAAATGAGGGGACAGGCCCTGGCGTTGATATTGATTTTCAATTGATCCGTATGGATATGGTCTAATTTCACAATTCGCCGGTTCCCGATGGTCGTCCCGGTGGCAATTTCCGAAAATTCATTACCAAGCAACGCGTCAATTGAAAAGGATGTGACGCGTTGTCCCAACGCGATATATTCCTGCAGCAAGACCGCGTTGAGCTCGGTGGATTCGTTTAAATCGATGGTGATGGATGCATTTAGTACAGCATCGTCGGTTGCCCAGTAGGTCTCTGTATTTCCGTCTATGGCCTTTGATGCGCCATAGATTTCAAAGCCGTCCCTGATATTGGATGCTGTGGCTCTGCTACCTTCTGCCATATTCTTGGAAAAGACCTCATCCACATATTGTTTTAATGCCATTAAGGCTTTGATGTCATTTTCGTGAATCAGGCCGCGTATGTCCACAGGAAGATTAAGTAGGAAATTACCATTCATCCCCACAGAATGGTAATAGTTGTCGATAAGCCGGCTTAGCGATTTGACCCGACCATCTTCTTCCGGATGATAGAACCATCCCGGACGAATGGAGGTATTCACTTCGGCGGGAAGCCAGACATCTCCATTTTCATGGCCGGTTTGAAGCTGATCATTCACTCCACCGATGCCCGGGTAAAAGGCTCCGTCTCTTATCGTGCACCAGTTGGTCTCTGCAGCATAACCACGCTCATTGCCAATCCAGCGGATATCCGGACCGGCGTCGCTGAAAATGACTGCATTGGGTTGGCATTTTCGGACCACTTCAACGAATCCCGGCCAATCGTAGACCTGGCGCTTTCCATTGGGACCTTCACCGCAGGCACCGTCAAACCACACCTCGAAGATATCACCATAGTGGGTCAGCACTTCCTCAAGCATTTTTCTAAAAACGTCGTTGTATTCATCGGTTCCATATGTCGGGTGATTACGGTCCCAGGGGGAGAGATAGACTCCCATTTTTATGCCGAATTCCCGGCAGGCTTGAGACAGCTCTTTGAGCACGTCACCTTTCCCATTCCGCCATTGGCTTTCACGAACCGTGTGTGTTGAATAATTTGACGGCCAAAGACAAAAACCATCGTGGTGTTTGGCCGTAATCATCACGCCTTCCATCCCTGCTTGTTTAATCACCCGAGCCCATTGGCGACAGTCCAATTGGGTGGGATTGAATACATCCGGTGATTCATCGCCGTGTCCCCATTCGATATCGGTGAATGTGTTGGGTCCAAAGTGGATGAAGGCATAGTACTTCATCTCGTGCCAGTTCAACTGTCGGGCACTGGGCACTGGGCCGAAGGATTTTGGGACATTGCTATTTGTGCAACCGGCTGACCCTAATGCAACGAACAGCAGTATTTTTAGCAGTTTCATAAAACCTCCAGATATTTCCCAATCCGATGGCGAAACCAGCTGCGGCAAGGATGAAACCCATTTTAGAATTCCACTTGTCATGTGTTTGTTTTAATTCATTCACGTAAGCATTCCTCCATGTACAGTCGCATTGCCAAAAATGAACCACAGAGTTCACAGAGAAATTATTAAATCAATACGTTTTGAATATGCGTTGGATTTCATCTATATTCCGGCTTCGTGTCAATGCCAACATGAGAAGGATACGGGCCTTATG
>CAZYTI010000917.1:0-2595 GCA_964650065.1 uncultured bacterium | reverse complement strand
GGTCCCACCACCGTGCAAATCTCTCCTTCCTCCAAATCAAAGGAGAGTTCGTCTATAGCCTTAATATGCTCGGCACCGGGATAGATCTTGGTCACTTCCTGGAAACTCAACATAATTCCCATAATTTACTCCCTCTGCTACATGGTAGGCAAAATGGGTTAGCGTTTGATTTTCAGTCCGGTGGGTGTAATCCACTGCTCGGCTTTCTCAAGAAAGATGTCCGCCACGATCGCCAGCAGCCCCATGCTGACGGCGCCTGCAATGACCGAATCATTGGTTGCCATTTGCAGGCCTTCGCTGACGAACAGACCCAGCCCCCCTGCGCCGATATAGGCTGCAATGGCTGCAATGGCAATGCTCATCACCACTGCGGTCCTTACACCGGCCATTATTATGGGCGCCGCAAGGGGAAGCTGTAGTTGTTTAAGCAATTGAAATCTGGTCATTCCCATACCCCGGCCGGCCTCAATGGTTGCCGGATCGACATTTTTAATGGCAATGTAAGTGTTTCGAATGATCGGCAGCTGGGAATAAAGGGCTAGGGCGATCACGGCAGGCACTTTCCCGATTCCGATACCGTTGACCGCATCCCAATATCTGTCAATCGAAGATAAAATCGGCATCATAAAACCGAACAGGGCAATACTCGGAATCGTAATCGTAATGCTGGCGATGTACAAAACGATATTGGCCGCCGTCGGATTCCGGGTAATATATATACCGATGGGAACGCCGGTAGAGATGGCGATCACCAGGGCAATTGAAACCACCTCAATATGGGTTACGGTGTGCATACCGGCGACCCTGAAATTGTCTGCGAAAAAGGCAAACGGACCGGAAAGAAATAACGGATTAACAAAGGTGTGGTAGCCGACAAGCGAGAGTACGACACCGCCGACCATTAGCCAGAAATCCTCAACGGTTTTCATGGCATTTAACACAATGGTTAAAATCAGTATCCCGCAAAGGCCCCATGTCGTCCAGAACCCATAGGTATCATGAATCCGAAGCTTTTCGACTTTAAGATAGAACTCTTGCACAAGGTCTAACTGATAAATAAATACGGATATGCAAATAAACATCAGAAGAATGAAATGGCTGGCGGAACCCAATCGCCCTCTGCGAAAAGCGCTCCGGTAATACAGCCCGATTCCGCTTAAAAGAACCAGGGTTAGGATAATCCCATATAAAGTGCCTGTTGTTTTAAAGAGCGTGGGAATAATTGACGCACATATTACGATGAGCAGAAAAATGGGCATGAAAACCGATTTTTCCAGAACCGAACGAAAATAGGCCAGCAAAAAGAGCACCAGAGTCAAAATTGGTACCATCAATGCCATCCGCAAAATATTGTAACTTTCCAGAAAGTCAATTTCAAGATCGCTGACATTGAGCAGCATACCGTAAGCGGATATGGGGTTGTCTTCATAAAGAATGCTGCCGGGAAACCAGGGTTGAAAAAACCCGATGAAAATTAGAATAATTGAAAACAGAATGATTTTGTCAGCCCATTGCCAACTGAAAATGGATTTGTAAAGAACTGAGACGACAGGAGTGGAGCAGTGGTTGCAAAATCTTGAGTCTTCAGAAATCTCTTTGTTACAACTCGGGCATATTGCGATTTCCATTTCTTACCCCTTTTTTTCCCATAGCTTATCTGGATTCAACAAGGGCAATTTTTTAAGATTGGTTTACTGTTTAGCGTAACACACACACAAGCGTGTAGGTCAAGACTAAATTTAATTTCGAATTTGCAGCCTGTTTTTTGAAAAGCATGTGAATTCATTCTAAACCAACCCTACTATAGGCTTTCAGAAAATGAATTTGGGCAAGGCTAGAGGGAAAAATCCGAGTAAGGCGTACGTCCACCCCAACAATAGGGGGAGTTTAGATAAGAAAGAGCGACATCAACTAATTCTTCTGATGTTATGCGACGGTCGGGTTTGCGGACTTTTCCCAAAAACGAAAATCTTCTGCCACCTACACGAAATTCCCCATTGTTATAAAAAGGCAGCGAACTTCCTCGAAGAACCATAACTTTATGATCATCAATCTGGGTAAAGGCAACTGCTTCAAGCGAAACCGCTGGTATAGTTTCATTTAAACGTTTAAACTCATCCAGATCAATATAGGCGGCTTGCCGCAAATCGATCCAACCCTCATATGAATCATAGGCCATGCGCACTTTCGCAAAGACACCCCGTCTATCGAGTACCTCGAAATGTTCACCAAAGAGCAGCTCTGAGGCGAGTTCCCCCCAAAACTCCGGCGATTTGCGTAATGGGACACAGCTTAACAGGCAAATTCCAAATCGCATTTTTCCATTCTGTTCACGGATGATTATTCGATAAAGACTTTATGATCTACGGAATTTACAGACAGACCCACTGACCGACTGTTTCTACCGCCCGGTCGCTTCCAAAATACTTTGTAAAAATGTTAAAATAGCAGAGTTCTTCCTTGCTGCGGACCATGGGAAAATCATTTTGAACTTTAATTAACTCCTCATCATTAACGGTTTCTGCAAAGTATGCCGGCAGCACGTCGGCGGATCCTGATCCCTGGGAGAACTCCTGTTTCAGGCGCCAGACAATC
>CAZYTI010000916.1:0-2595 GCA_964650065.1 uncultured bacterium | reverse complement strand
ACGCTGCAGGCGGAATTTCGCTACCGCTCAATTCCGGTGCAGCTCTTTATCGTTAGGCTCTGATTCCCCACACATATATTTTCTTTCAATTAGTATTCAACCAGTCAATTAATGTCTTATCATACAATTCTTCCTCCTCAATCATAGCATAATGACCGCTCTTTTCAAATAAATTGTATGATAGGTTATTCAATCGAGTCTTTAATGAGTCCCAATGAACATAAGGTACAGAAAAGTCATATTTCCCTAAAGAAAGGAAAATAGGGACAGATTCAGAATCATCAGTTTCAATTTTATAATTTGCCATGATTTCAAATGTCTTATATGCTGGATTTGTATATCTACCCTTAAGTAACCACGTGCAATCATAATCTGGATCATACCAATATTTGGGCCCATTAGTCACATAAGTCAATATAAAGGCATTATCATCAGATAAAGAGTTAAGTGTATCATCTGGCAGGCTTTCCCATTTCTTATTAAAGATTTCTTTTCTTTCGTCGGAAGCCTCAGCTTCCCAATATTTATTTATTGTCTCAATATATCTGTCGAGATTATCGGGAAAACCGGGTGGTGTGGCATTCATAATCACATGAGAAGTATTGTGTGGATAAATAAGAGAATATTCAAGCGCTAAAAGTCCCCAGACTGAATGGCCGAAAATGCATACTTTGCCAAGATTTAATTCTTTCCTAACCTGCTCAATATCGTTAATAAAAGTATTTAAATTGACACTTCCAACATCAAATCCACTTTGATGCAGAACATCTTTTCTTGAATCAACAAAAATGAATTGAATATGCTTTCTTAAATTAGATGAAAGGGCCCTTGAAACAATAAGTCTATCCCTTGGTACGATACATGGGATCCCTTCACCTTCGATTGCATAACCCAATTTTGCACCATCCACATAAATAAAACCTGTTTTTTTATATTGTTTTTCGGAACAGCTAATCGTAATGAGCAAAAGTAAAAAGATGGTAATAAAGATTCTCGATTTAACCTTCATGATGCGCTCCTAAATTTTGTATTAATAAGCTCAACCTTAGATTCAGTCGCACCCTCCTCCTTTTGTCAATACCCACGCTGCTGTCTTGGGTATTCAATACCGTAGCTGGTGGCTTCGTATGGAGAAAGTGCGCATGATTCTAATTTTATTATTTTCATTTAAATATTTTCAATATCCGTTGTTGAGAGGAAGCACGCTTTCAATTTATATACTTGCATCTAATATTATATGAACAGTACTTACTCTGAGCGCACAGCGGAGAGGAGAGGACCAGCACTGCACTGACTATCCCTTTCATGGCATGCTTCCTTTAATTTGATTTTATCCTCATTTCCCCCGATACGGCACACCTTCTGTAATCCATTTGGATGCAGGTTCTCCTTTACAGTAATGATCCAAATACGCTTTCATTTTTAACGTGTAGTCCAATTTGTTGGGATACTTTTGGAGATGGTGGGGTTCACCCCGGTACTGGAGGAAGATGCAATCTTTTTCGAATCGCCGCATGGCCAGATAGAGCTCGATACCCTGGTACCAGGGCACCGCACCGTCTTCATCACCGAACATGATGAGTAGGGGAGTGTTGATTTGGTCGACGAAAAAGACGGGTGAATTTTCGATGTATCGCTCGGGATATTCCCAGAGACTACCGCCGATGCGGCTCTGTGTCTGTTCATACTGGAATTGACGTGCCAAACCCGAACCCCATCGAATACCGCTGTAGGCACTTGTCATATTGGAGACAGGAGCGCCGGCAATGGCACAGGCAAAGATATCGGTCTGTGTGATGATAAACGCCGCCTGGTATCCACTCCAGGAGTGACCGTGGAGTGCCACGGCTTCGGGATCCGCGATTCCCATGTCGATCAACTTTTGCACACCCGGCACCAGACACTTGGTGGCACTAAAACCGGGATGGCCGATCTCGAAACGAATGTCGGGTAAAAATACGGCATAGCCGTTACTCGCATAAAACGGAAAACAGGGCCGATGATTGATCACCGTCTGATTGAACTCATGAAGGCGTTGGGAGAAGAACCGGTAGAAGTAAACCAGCACAGGATACTGTTTTCCCTTTTCATAATTTCCCGGTTTGATTAATACACCTTGCAAGGGCACACCATCCAGGCTGTTCCATTCCACGAGTTCTGCTTTTCCCCAGGCAAAGTCTTCGATTTTGGGATTGACATGGGATAGTTTTTTAGGTTTACGGAACGCCATGTCACTGATCCAGATATCGGGAAATTCGGTATAACTTTCCCGTGTGTAGAGAATCGATTTATCATTCTTTGCTTTGGCTATAAATCTAAATTTTTTGGCTTCTTCTAACAGTTTTATTACACCAGGATTTCCGACTTGGCATGTGTAGAATGCTGTAAATTTTTCTCGATTATGATAGGTCGTGAGCAATAATTTTTCTCCATTCGTGAAGAATGGTCGTTCCGGATCCAACCGTCGAATCCGGAATGTCAACTGTTGCTGTCTTCCTTTTCCGGCCGTTAAGTTGATGGGATTGCTCAGATTCGTCGGGAATTGCCAGATATCGTACTTATCATAGATCAGAACGGCTTTGTCTTGTGCAATCC
>CAZYTI010000915.1:0-2597 GCA_964650065.1 uncultured bacterium | reverse complement strand
GAGCAGACCCGGGGAGAAAAAGTCGATGGACGGTCGGATATCTGGTCTGTCGGGATTGTATTATACGAAATGCTCACCGGCCAGCGGCCTTTTAAGGGAGAGTACGAACAGGCCGTGGTTTATTCCATCATGGGAGAAGAACCGGAACCGGTGACCGGGTTGCGAACGGGTGTTCCCATGGAACTGGAAAGGATTGTGAATAAGGCCCTTAAAAAAAATCCTGCTGAACGTTATCAGAATGTGGAAGATCTCCTCGTGGATTTGAAGGGGCTCAACAAAGCGTTGGAGTCGGAGGTTAAGCAACAACCTGCCCACGTAATTGAAAAAACAGAGAGGAAGAACTTTCTTAAAAGGGCCTCACTTCCTGTTGGAATCGGACTGATATTGGTGCTGGTGTTTTTCTTGATCAGGTCGTTTGTTTCTGAGGATTTACTGGGATCAGCACCGGTTCCCATCGCGGTCATCAGTTTTGAAAATCAAACAGGGGATGTTTCCTATGACCGTCTTCAGAAGGTCATCCCCAATCTTTTAATCACCAGCCTTGAACAGTCCAAGTACCTTCGTGTCACCACATGGCAGCGAATGAACGATCTCCTGAAACAGGCCGGAATGCAGGACGTGCAGGTCATTGACGAGGAACTGGGCTTTAAACTCTGCGGCATGGACGGCGTGGATGCGATTGTGTTGGGCAGCATAACAAAATTGTGTGATATATTTGTAACAGATGTGAAAGTCTTAGATGTTCATACCAAGGAAATCTTGAAGAGTGTAAGCTCGCAAGGCGAAGGTGAATCCAGTATCATTAAAAAGCAGATTGATGAACTGAGTCAGGAGATCGCAAAAGGGATAGGTCTTTCTGGAAGAAAGATAGAAACGGTACAAAATCAAATCGTCGGTGTGACAACGTCTTCCTTAGAAGCGTATAAGCATTTTTTAATCGGGAAAGAATATTACGAAAAAACGTATTTAGAGGAGGCCTACCAACATTTAAAGATGGCCATCGAATTGGACTCCACATTTGCTGTGGCCCATCTGTATTTGGGATATTCATATGGGAGATTGGGCAATACACTGATCAGTAATACATGCTTCACAAGGGCAAAACAATATTCTACAAATGCAACTGAAAAAGAAAGACTTTATATTTTGGCAACATATGCCATAAATGTAGATGGAAATCCGGACAAACGATTTAAACTCCTTGAAGAGATTGCTAAAAAATATCCAAAAGAAAAGCGAGTATACGCATACTTGGGCAATTATTATGATGACAAACACCTGTACGATAAAGCAATCGAAGAATTTAACAAAGCGCTGAAACTCGATCCCAATGACAGATATACCTTAAATGGACTTGCGCATACATATATAAATTTAAAAGATTATGAAAACGCCGTAGAATATTTAAATAGATATGCCTTACTCTTTCCTAACGATGCGGATCCCTATGATTCAATGGGGGATGTCTATTTTAAAATGGGAAAACTGGATCGGGCGTTGGAAAATTATGAAAAGGCGATAGGTTTAAGGGCAGATTTTACTTTTTCATACTTCGGGCTCGCATACGTCTATGCATTGAAAGAGGATTTGGATGAGGCCATAAAGTGGCTGGACATACTCATCGATCGATATCCGGAATTTTCTCCGGGGTCGGGTGGAATTTGGTGTAGAAGTTCTTATTATTTTCTGATGGGTAACTTGGATGAGGCGGCCCATTCCATGGATGAAGCGAGAGAAAGGATCGATGCGGTCGAAAATCAAACATTTTCTTGTGGGCTCGATTTCACAGAAGCAATTTCTTTTCTCGATATAGGAGATTTAGAAAAAAGTGAAAAATTTATTCAAAACTGGAAGGACCATACCTGGAACCTTGACAACAGAAATCAAGCCTATAATGCGGCATACGTCACATTCTTGTCTGGTTTGCTCGATATAAGAAAAGGAAGAATCACTTCTGCTGAAGATCGACTTGCGGATTTAAGGGCCATCATACCTGACTTACCTATGTCTGTCAGAGGAAATATTCGTTATTTAACAAATTTATTTTATGGTAATATATTACTCGAATCGGGAGCAATAGACGAAGCCATTCAAATCTGTAAGAAGGCTGTCCCTACTGAAATTGTTGATATGGGACCTTCCCATTTTGGATATTATGGTATGCCATTCGTGTACGCATCCATTAAGGATGTTGCGGCGAGAGCGTATGTGAAAAAAGGTGAATTAGACCGGGCCATTGTTGAATACGAACGATTGAGTACATTCGATCCGACCAGTAAAGATCGGCTGTGCATTCATCCCAAGTATCATTATCGGTTAGCAAAACTCTACGAAGAAAGAGGTTTAACAGAAAAAGCCATTAAAGAGTATAAAAAGTTCCTGGAAATCTGGAAGGAAGCTGATGAAGATTTGCCTGAGCCCCATGATGCCCGGGCGAGGTTGGCGAGATTAGAGCAGGATTTTTAAAATAATCGGAAAACCAGGAATAGGTAGTGTCAAAAGTTTTATGAAAAAAGAGAGAAAGACATGAAAACACAGAAGACACAGAGGGAGATAAGATTATATTGTGCCATATAAATAATATTAATAATTTCTCT
>CAZYTI010000914.1:259-2600 GCA_964650065.1 uncultured bacterium | reverse complement strand
TTGGATGAGGAGAACGTCCCGATATCTTAAACTCATTGAGACTTTGAAACAGAAAGGATATGGAATTATAGCGGCAGATCTCAATGGTGAAGGTGACACATCCCCTCTGCTAAACCAAGAAAAAATGATTCTGGCACTGGGCAATGAAGCATCCGGACTCAGTGAACAGATACTGAAATTATCCGATTTTCGAATGTGTATACCTATCTCTCGAGAAAAATCAGAATCTCTGAATGTATGTATCTGAGTTCCATGAAGGAATTCGATAAATCATGTCAATCGTGATATGATTCCAGTTTTAATCAATTAATAATTTAAAGAATCGGTGTGAGAATCCATGTCTTCATTTGTACATCTCCATAATCATACGCACTACAGCCTCTTAGACGGTGCTTGCCGAATAGAAGATCTGGTTAAAGCAGCCAAACGCTTTCATATGGAGGCCCTGGCCATTACAGATCACGGTAACATGTTTGGTGTCATTCCCTTCTACAAAGAGGTGTTGAAAGCGGGTCTGAAACCCATTATCGGTATGGAAGCCTATATTGCACCCAATTCGAGACAAGATAAAAGCGGTGGAAAAGGGGGCAAAGAAACTGCATTTCATCTCATTCTGTTGGCCAGGAACAACACCGGATATAAGAACTTAATGAAGTTGAGTTCTATTGGATATTTGGAGGGATTTTATTATAAACCCAGAATTGATAAGGAAGTTTTGGAAGCCCATTCCGATGGATTAATCGTATTATCGAGTTGTATCAAAGGTGAAATCCCCTACAAAATAATACGGGGAGATTTTGAGGGTGCCAAAAAATTGGCCGTTTTCTTCAAAGATATTTTTCGTGATAACTTCTACCTGGAAGTTCAAAATCATGGCATACCCGAAGAAGAAATAGCCATGAAGGGCATCTTCACTCTTTCTAAGGATTTGGATATTTCCGTTGTGGCGACCAACGATACACACTATTTAAAAAGGGAACATGCTGAGGCCCAGGATATTCTCTTATGTATACAGACCAATAAAGATCAGGATGATCCTGATCGCCTGAGATTTTCCACCGATCAAATCTATTTCAAATCCCCGGAAGAGATGGCTGAACTCTTTAGTGAAACACCGGAAGTCCTCAAATCGACCCTTGAGATCGCCGAAAAATGCCATGTGGTACTCGATTTTGATACATTGCACCTACCTCATTATTCCTTACCAGAGAGTGAGGCCATTTATTCTTTAGACCAATATTTGGGAAATAAAGCTCGGGATGGTGTAAAACAAAGATATCAAAGTGTGACCAAAGAAATTGAGGACAGGCTAACATATGAACTTTCCATTATTGAAAAAATGGGTTATGCAGGATATTTTCTGATTGTGGCTGATTTTATCGATTATTCTCGAAGTCAAGACATTCCGGTCGGGCCGGGTAGAGGATCTGCAGCTGGAAGTCTCGTATCATATGCTCTGGGGATCACGAGTGTCGATCCTCTCAAATACGGTCTTCTTTTTGAACGATTTCTAAATCCTGAACGTGTTTCCATGCCCGATATTGACATCGATTTCTGCTATGAACGCCGCGATGCAATCATTGACTATGTTAAAAGAAAATATGGTGAAAATAATGTGACGCAAATAATCACATTTGGTAGTATGAACGCTCGCGCAGTGGTGAGAGATGTGGGTAGGGTACTGAAAATTTCCTATGGAGAAGTAGACCAAATTGCAAAGATGATACCCTTTCAGAGTAATTTGGGCGAGGCGAACAAGAAAAATCCCAAATTCCGTGAAATAATACAGCAAAACCAAGCAAATAAAAAGCTTCTGGAATATTCATTGGTACTGGAAGGATTGTCCCGTCACGCCTCAACCCATGCGGCTGGTGTTGTCATTGCGCCTGGAGAGCTAACCCAATACGTTCCCATTTTTAGATCGACACAGGGAGATATCACAACACAATACGATATGAAATCCATAGAATCCATTGGATTATTGAAAATGGACTTTTTGGGTTTACGAACCCTTACAGTCATTGATCATACAGTCAAAGCACTATCTGAAAAAAGGATTGCTATCGATATCAATACGATTCCCCTGGATGATCAGGAAACATATCGTATATTTTCCAACGGTGAGACCGTAGGTATTTTCCAATTCGAAAGTAGCGGAATGCGCGATTATTTGAAAAAGCTCCAACCCGAATGTATTGAAGATCTAACGGCCATGAATGCATTATACCGGCCAGGCCCTATGGAAATGATCGATGATTTCATTAATAGAAAGCATGGGCGTACACGAGTGCAATACATCGATCCGGATCTCGAACCGATTCTGAAAGAAACACACGGGATC
>CAZYTI010000914.1:0-249 GCA_964650065.1 uncultured bacterium | reverse complement strand
TGATGTGTTAAAGCCGACACATGGGGTGATTGTTTACCAAGAGCAAGTCATGCAGATTGCCAATGTCATGGGGGGATTCAATCTCGGAAAGGCCGATTTACTGCGGAGGGCCATGGGGAAGAAAGATCCGGCCCTCATGCAGGAACAGCGGATGTCATTTCTCGAAGGCGCAAAGCAGAAAGGTAAAGCCGGCGTTGCGGCCAAAAGTGTTTTTGTCATAATCACTAAGTTACCCGGTTACGGTTTTAA
>CAZYTI010000913.1:0-2609 GCA_964650065.1 uncultured bacterium | reverse complement strand
CGCCGGAACCCGTCAGGGCGGTAACAGCCGACATGTAAATATTGTCGATATCCGGTCTCTCTTCTCTGTCCAGTTTGATACATACATAATGTTCATTCATGATACCGGCGATGTCTTCATTCTCGAAAGACTCCTTTTCCATCACGTGGCACCAGTGACAGGTGGAATACCCGATGGAGAGGATAATGGGTTTATTCTCTTTTCTGGCCTTTAATATCGCCTGATCTCCCCACGGGTACCAATCAACGGGATTGTAGGCATGCTGCAACAGGTAGGGGCTTTTCTCGTGAATCAAATGATTTGGCTTTTTGTCTGTGTTAGTTGTCATATTATCTTACCTCGCTTCGAGACATTCTTAGGTCTATCCGGCACCAATATTATTCCATCGACTGTCTCGTTTTATGCATAATAATGATACATTTTTGTTTCAGAATACAGCGGGCCTTGATGTCTCTTTGTGAATATGGAAGGACCACTGATGCTGCTAAAATTCTATGATTCATTTTTACTAATAATAATTACTATTTAAAAAGCCGCAAGCGGGCAACCTGAAATAGTCCTTTGGACCTCATATTTTATAATACATGGCATAGTAATTGCTGTTCCTTAATAGAACTTCCTGGGGAGGTTTTGGAGTGGGCATTTGAAACTGGGAAAAGACTTACGTATAAATACATTACTTTTTTGAGGAACAGATGATGAAAACACTCAATGACATCAAAAAGGACAGAGAACTCATCAACGCCATTGACTGGGAAATGACACCTGAAGAAGCGGTGAGACTTTATCTTGAATGGGGGAACAACTGGACGAGGGGGAATTACGTTATCCGGTCCAAGGAAGATGTGTCCCACTATTTTGTTGTCAACACATGGAAGGGTAAGCCGGTCATTTATCTGATCCGTCGAAACTCCGAAGATGCCCAGGAGCTGGCAAAGTTTGAAATGCCCGAGGAAATCAGCCGGGAGTTTATTAAAATCAACGGCAACCATAGGGGGGTGTATGCCGTTGACGGCAAAGTGAAACTATGGTTGAAAAAAGAACTTGGAAATGCATGACGGCTTTGCGCCTTGATCTTAGACTTTCTTCGACGCCGTCTAAGCATGGATTTTCTATGAGTGAAGCATCGTTATTGGAACCTGAAATCTTTCATGATTTCTTCGTGATCATCGAGGAAGCGGTATAACGTGGCCCTCCCGACCCCGAGTACTTTAGCCGCCTTGGTTTTGTTGCCACCGGTTTTGGTTAAAGCGCTTCTAACCGCTTCTACGTATAGCTTTTTCGAAGGACCTCTTTTGATACCGGTCATATGAATTGACTTAAATTCCATGGGGAGGTCTTCGGTGGTAATTAACCTGCCGTTGCAATGGACGATTGAAAATTGTATGGCATTTTGAAGTTCTCTAATGTTCCCGGGCCAGTGATAGTTCATCAACAATTGAAGGGCATCCTTTGACATGGCCAACGATCCTTCCCCAATGTTTTCCGTATACAGGCTTAAGAAATGATTCACGAGGAGGGGAATATCGGTTTTTCGATCCCGAAGGGGAGGAATATGGATGGGGATGACATTCAGGCGATAATAAAGATCTTCACGGAAATTTTTCTTCTGGACCTCCCTTTTTATATCCTTATTCGTCGCACTGATCACACGGACGTTTACGGATATGGTCTTTTCCCCACCGACCTTTTCAAATGTCCCCTCCTGTAAAAATCTTAGTAATTTGACCTGTATGTGTTTGGAAATTTCGGCCACCTCATCGAGGAATATGGTGCCGCCGTCCGCCAGTTCGAATCTTCCCTTTTTTTCACGAATGGCGCCGGTAAATGCACCTTTTACATGTCCGAACAGTTCGCTCTCAATTAAACTTTCCGGCAGAGCGCCGCAGTTAATGGGAACAAACCGTGTCCCGCCGCGCTTGCTTTCATTGTGAATCGCATTTGCCACCAGTTCCTTCCCGGTCCCTGTTTCTCCTGAGATATTAACAGGATAGTCATAGCCAGCCACATCTGAAATTTGCTGAAAAACCTGGATCATTTTTATATCCTGGCCGATGATATTTGAGAAATTATTGAGCCGGCCGGCTCTGATCTTGAGCTTTAAAAGATCGGTCAGGTCTTTAAATGACGCCGGAACCCCTATGATATGACCATTTTCATCCTGGATCATGGTGACGGACATTTCAATCCGTCGATCATCACCGGACTTGGTGACAATATTGGCCGCGTATTCTTTGTCGCCGATATGGATGACTTTACCGTCACAGAAGGAGCAACGCTCCCCGCATAGAGGGCTTCCGAATATCTCATGGCAATCTTTTCCCAAAACTTCACTGCGATCATAACCAGTAATTTTTTCAGCCTCTCGGTTAAAGAAAAAGATATGGCGATTGAGGTCATGGGCAATGATTCCCTCTTTAAGATTGTCCAGTACATGTTCCAGATTTTTTTTATTCGATATAATTCGATCGAGCAAATCAGACACTTTGCCAGGGTCTTTTTCTAGCAAAATCTTGGCGGAATCGGCGGCCAGAGTCATGCTGAAAATTGTCTGAGTCACCGAGTCATGTAACTCCCTGGCCAGTCGGTTCCTTTCCTCTGCAACTGCC
>CAZYTI010000912.1:0-2614 GCA_964650065.1 uncultured bacterium | reverse complement strand
CACCGACATCAACGATGGGCGCCAGAGTCTGGGGATCTACAACACCCTTTCCTTTATTATCGAAGGCAAACGATATGGTGACTTGATTAACCGGATCGAGCGGAGGACCTTTTGCCAGGCAGTCATCCTGAGAGCATTCCTGAAGACTGTGGTCCGGCACAAGAAAGAGATTTTAAAAATTGTTCAGGAAGCTCGCGATGAATTGTTACTGTCCTCCGGAAATGGGAAATCTATCATTCAGATGGATTATTTTCCGGATCCCGAACGTCCGAAATTTACTTTGCCCATCTTCGACCTCTATAGCTGGAGACATGCTGAGAAAGAACTTGGCAGATATGAACCGCTGGTTCGAGCCAAGAAGAGCGTCGTCAGCCCCCACGCCTACATTTTTTCCCGGGAGGAGATAAAATTGATCGATCTCCTGACGAAACATCGAATTGAAATGCATCAGTTCAAAAACGACGCTGAATTAGAAGTGGAAACCTATACTATCAGCCATGCGACTCAGGGGATGGAAGAGGATAAAGCCACCGAATATGTGGACGTTGATGTTTCGACGTTAAAAATGAAAATTGGAACCGGAAGTGTGCTGGTTTATCTGAATCAGAAGGCAGGACAACTGATTCCCCTTTTGCTGGAACCCCAATCGAGTTACAGTATCTGCACAGAGCGGAGTGGACGGCAGAACCGCTTCACTGAATATCTGGAGGAAGGGAAGACATACCCCGTTCTTCGTTTGATGGATCCGGTTCCCTTGGATATTGTAAAATTTGAAATAAAATAAATATGCATAAATGAAATGATTCTAACAAATTTTTTTACCACAGATTTCACAGATTTCACAGATTTACACGAATTGTTTTTATTGATAAATAATATTTCAGTGAAAATCCGTGTAATCAGTGGTTTTTAGAATGGTCTCATTACTATTTCTCTGTGTGCTCTGTGGTTATTATTTTAATGAAAGGATATTAAAATGAGCAATCCAACTGAAAATGGAAGCCAAACAACCCGGAAACACGGGGTTGTCGTTGCGCTTATACCCATTGTGGCGATGATGTTTCTTCTCATCGTGGGTTATGGAAAATACAAGATCGAACCTCAGGTGCTTCTGATTGCAGCAGCCTTTTTAACGGGTTGCCTGGGCCTCATCCTGCGGTTCAAATGGGAGGACATGCAGAAGGGCATCGTGGACAGCATTCATAAGGCGTTACCGGCGATGCTGATCATGATTTGTGTGGGTATTCTCATCGGGTCCTGGATCGCTGCCGGGACCATACCCATGATTATATTTTACGGACTGAAACTCATCTCTCCGAAATTTTTCCTGGTGACGGCCTGCTTTGTGTGCAGTTTGACATCCATCGCAACCGGGACTTCCTGGGGAACCATCGGTACACTGGGTGTGGCCTTCATCGGCATTGCCATGGCTTTGGGAATACCGCTGGGACCAGCGGCCGGAGCCATTGTTGCCGGGGCCTATTTTGGTGATAAGATGTCCCCATTTTCAGATGTTACCAATCTGGCACCCGCTGTAGCGGGCTCGAACCTTTTCGACCATATCAAACATATGCTCTGGTCTGCGGTGCCTGCCTGGCTTATCGGTCTCTTCATCTATTTTCTGGTTGGGTTAAAATACGGGGGGGATGCCGTTGAATCCGAGACCATGACACTTATCGTCACAACTCTAAAAGCGCATTTCAATTTCAATATTTTACTACTCTTGCCCATGGCCATCGTTTTTTATTTTGCCATTGCCAAGAAACCGGTGCTCCCCGGGATGCTGCTTTCGGCCGTTACTGCGGGTATTTTGGCCATGGTTTTTCAGGGTGCTTCCATCCCGAAGATTGCAGAAGCCATGAACACCGGATACCAATCCGAGACGGGAGTGGGCGTGGTCGATACCCTCATTTCCCGGGGTGGGATGATGAGTATGATGCGTGTTCAACTGGTGGCCTTTACGGCGTTCAGTTTCGGGGGGATCATGCAGAAGACCGGGCTCCTGGCCACGCTCTTCGAGCGGATCCTGAAGTTTGCCGATAAAGTCTGGAGTATTGTCGTGACCACCGTGGGCACGTCTATCCTGGCCGCCCTTGTCACAGGAAGTTCATATCTGTCCATGATCGTCCCTGCTGAGCTGCTCGCCCCGGCCTATAAAAAGAAGAAGTTGGCTGCTAAGAACCTCTCTCGAATCATCGAGGAATGCGGTGCCATCGTCGTCCCCCTTGTTCCATGGAGCATGGCCGGTGTCTATGTCACAGGAACGATAGGTGTGTCACCTTTTGAGTACCTTCCCTGGGCTTTCATGAATTATCTGTCGGTCATTATTCTGGTGCTTTATGGATTTACGGGATTTACCATGGCGCCAAAGATACGGGAGGATGAGACGGAGGTAGGGAGCTGATTCGGTGTTGATTTGTTGTGCTGGCGATCTATTGTTGTGTGTGAGACTGTTGAAAGGGTATCAGAAGATCAGGGTATCCGTGGGGAGGAGATCAGCGGATCAGTGGATCAGGTGGAAAATAGAGTCTGATATTCTGGTATCCTAATATTCTGCCTACTGATCCTCTGATAACCTGATACGCTGTTGAAAGTATATCAGAAGATCAGGATA
>CAZYTI010000911.1:0-2615 GCA_964650065.1 uncultured bacterium | reverse complement strand
TGAAGGGTTGCAGTCCGGAACATGAAAAAAAAATCATGACAAAGTTTGCAGGTTACATTGACAATATCAACACCACCTATGAAGAATCCATTTTAGACGCATTCGACATCGATAGGTTTTGTGTAACCAATCAACAATACTTTCATTTCATTAAAAGCACCGACTATCATCATACACCTATCCATTGGAAGGGCTATGGTGATCCCCCCTACCCCGAAGATCTATCCGAATATCCGGTCGTCAATATCTCCTATGCAGACGCTGAAGCCTACAGTAAATGGTTGGGATATCGTCTACCCTCTGGGTTGGAATGGGAAAAAGCGGCACGGGGCGATCAGGGGAATTTATATCCGTGGGGTGACAATTATTCCGAAAACAAATGCAATAGTGCCTAATCAGGAAACCAGAATGTCGTGGCCGTGAACGAATATAAAGAAGGACGAAGTCCATATGGATGCTTCCAGATGGTTGGCAATGTCTACGAGTGGTTAAACGAATCCCCGGATCAGGATAGTGATTTCAAGTTTCTCGCAGGTGGGTGCTGGGCCGTGTCCTGTGAACTTTTAGGCATTCCGTTTTTAAGACACCTGGCAGTAAAAAAATCAAAAGGATATTTGGAAGGGAATCGGGATGTTTTTGGATTTCGATGTGTACGGGATATCGAGCAACCGGATTTGGCATCGAAAAAACCATCCTTATCTCAATCGCAAGATCGATGTCCTGTTTGTAATGGTGATCTTATTTCATTCCGCTTGAGTGATATCAAAACCCCGCAGAAAAATATTTTCAGCTGGAATGGATATTTTGATGTTGAGTGATTCGTTTCATTGTAAGAGCGAACCGCTGTCACTGAATTCTAACGCTTGAACGTCTCCTTAATCCTGTCAATTTAAAAACGCTTCATGTCATTTTAATGACAATATTTTCGTATCAGTTCCTCCTTTCTCAGAAACCGCTTTTATAACCACATTGGGAACGCCTCGTCCTCTGGCCCTGACCAGCCATTCGGCTTTTTGGGGTGATGATCTGTTCCCGTCCAGATGTCCAAGATCGATGGTTTGCTTACCCATGACCAATTCCGCTCCTTTAAGGGAAATAATGGCTTTCACGGTTTTTGCCGTTTCGTTGACGATCGCCTGTTCCGTTACATTCGTGGGAAGATAGCCCTGATTTTGGACCTTCACGATTATTTTAAAATATTTTGATTCCAGAGGGATAACCTCAGCATCGGTGATGTGTACGAGAGGAGACATGGAAACCATGTAGAGATTCCATTGGGTATGGTTGGCCAAAAACGTTTCAAAGACCTCACCCGGGGTACATAATACATTGGTATAGCATTTGTATTTGGGATTGTATATTTTGGACTTAAATCCACCGATCTCAACCTTACCCAATTGAGGATGATCAAAGGTCTTCCAATCCACGAATAGATTACCATCCATTTCGGTGTCGTTCCATTTCAGTCGTTCGAGTTGGGAAGCAGTACCATTGCTGTCGTAGTCGCAAAAGACATTATATGATCCCATCTCAGGTACCCAACTGAACACACCGTAATGATCGTATGCCCAACCGATCATCACCCCCCAAATGGCTCCCATGCGTGGTGGACCTCCTCGGCCATAGACCTTTCGAACAGGTTGTTTTTCCAGAATCTCCGTATATTTTTTACCGAACACATTAAAAATCGACTCATCCGCCGACGGCATGAATTCTTCTTCTCCCGTAATGGGATCAAAATGACGGTTGTTGGGGGGTCTGTATACAAAATTTCCCGACATATGATGATTAATCACTCCAGTCACATTAGGGTGGATAAAGAGAAATTCAGCAACGGCCCGGGTTTCCGGCTCAGAAAGCGGATAGGGTCCGGCACCGCGTTGTATGTATTCCTGTTTCCACTGACCCGGCCAGTTACGATTAATATCCAGCCCCCCCACACCATCTTCGTTATATCTGCCGTCCTCATCAATATCGATGCCTTCCGAATAGACCCGCCATTCTCCAGGCTCATCCTCTTTACAACGTACCAACAATCGCGGATCATCGGGTGATGTTTTCATGGGACCTGTTTTATCGCGAATCCTTATTTGCGTGATATATCCATCACTGTCGAGGTCCTCTGGAGGATCTTCATCCAAAGCACCATCCCGGTCGGTATCATGGGGACGGACACTGCTTCGCATCCTGTCGGGTTTTGTCAGGTAATGATCGGAACCATCCGGATTCAGTTTGGGCATGATGTAGATGGTTCTCGTATTTACCAGGTTTGTGATATGATCGTCTTGACCATATTGTGTAACCAGGGTTTGAATTGTCTTCAGGCATACCTCTGCTCCCATCACCTCACTGGCATGAAGATTCCCGTCTATCCAGTATCCGGGTTTCTCTAAAGCCTGACCGGTTTCCATGTTAGTGATCTCCAGGACGAGTAGGTCGTTTCCCAGATAGCTTTTTCCGATGGTATGCAATCGGGCCAGCTTGGGATGCTTTTTGACCACATCGTTTAAATATTTGACGACCTCGGCAAATGTATGATTGTGGTCAAATTTCAGTTCCTGGCATAAAACTTTTTGAATTGCAAATGATGATACAAGGCTCGTGATAATTAGTAC
>CAZYTI010000910.1:0-2617 GCA_964650065.1 uncultured bacterium | reverse complement strand
GTTCTTCCATATGCGTAGACACATCGAGCTTTGCCGCTTCCAAAAGGATTTTTCTGGCCAGAGAATACCCGTTGGTGTGGAGCCCATTAGACGGCAATCCAACCAGGATATCGTCCTTCCCGATGGATCTTCCATCAATGATCCGTTCCTTCTCAACGATACCCACGATACAACCGGCCACATCATACTCGCCCGCCTGATAAAAACCGGGCATTTCGGCCATTTCACCACCAATAAGACTGCACTCCGCCCGGCAGCATCCCCGCACCATGCCCTCGATAATCTCCTCCATTACATCCGGGCTGAGTTTTCCGGTACCGATGTAATCCAGGAAGAAGAGGGGCCTTGCTCCACCAACCAGGATATCGTTGATGCAGTGATTCACCAAATCTTCTCCCACAGAATCATGTTTTCCAACGAGACAGGCTACCTTTAGTTTTGTCCCCACACCATCGATGGAAGAAACCAGAACAGGATGTTGATAGCCCGCTAAATTTAGCTGGAAGAAGCCTCCAAACTTCCCTAAATCGGTCAGGACGGAAGACGTGAAAGTGGATCGGACGCGCGCTTTAATGCGATCAACGGCTTCCTCACCAGCTTCAATATTGACGCCTGCGTCTTTATATCCTATGGTCTTGGCCATGTTCCTTTTCCTCTCGAACATATTTTTTTCGTACTTTATGAAAAAATGTGAGTGCCATTTCTGTTTGATAATCCGGGTATGTCCATTCCTGGATCCGGAATCGGTTCTGCCGGAACTGGAGTTGGACATCGCCGTATATTCCATCAGCTAAAAAAATACGATGCGCAAAATCTTTCGTTGAGGCCAGGATCAGCTTTGCCCCGGTGATATACCCCGGATCGATATTCACCCGACGGTTGGTCTCTATGGACCATGTTTCTTCAAGATTGTTCGTCTCCTTTTTTATCTCCGGAAGTCGACCAGGATGTATACGTTCGATAAAACTCAGGAAAATTTTTTTTAAATCAGTTCCCATCTCTTCCTGATAATACTGGGTGAAATTAAAATCAAAGACCGGAGTTCGATCTTCGCAGGGACCCAACTTATCCTCGATCCTGTACAAGACATTCTGTAATTCGACACCCTCGGCGAATGTAATCCCGCATATCGGTTTGACAAATAAAGGATCGAAAACCAGTGACATGGTCAATCCTCATCTGGGGTATCATCAGAACCGGAAGATTCTTTTTCGAACTCTTCCCCTACCATCTGATCAAAATCCTCTCCCACATCCTCACCCATTTCCCTGCCCATGCGTTTTGCCCACTGAATCATACTCTTGGGATCGTTTTCATCCAGTCCTCCCCATCGTGATGGATCGGCCAGGCGTTCCATGCGCTCTTCTTCAGATTGGACCATGGCAAACCGGGAAAAAAGTCTCTTGAGTTGTTTTCCTCCGCAATAGGGACATACGGGACGGATCGCTTCGGTCAACGAGCGGAGTAAAAGGCTCGATCTTTTTTCACATGAATCACAGCGGTATTCGTAAATCGGCATTGTCTTGCGCTATCCATGACAGTAAAAAATCAAGAAATTATATTCATTTAATATCGATAATTCAGCGAAAAATGTCAAGGATTAAACTACTTTTGATTTTCATTTGAATTTTAAAATTTTTCTTTTTAAAAATTTTAAAATTTAAGGAACTGGAAAAAACATTGAGAGAAACCAAAGGAACCGGTCAATAATATGGTTTACCTAATAATGCAACATATTCACCTGGCTGGAACCCTGTTGGTTCCCATACTATGGTCTGGATCGTAAACAGTAAATTCATCCGGCCCGGGAATGCCGCTGTGACAGTCAAGTCCTATCTAAAAAAGAAATCTCTGCAGAGACATATGGGGGCGTTCTGCTGACCGTCCTGATATGCAATCTCATCGGATCCGACAATCTGGGATTGGTAGCAAGCTTTGGGTACCATCATAAACTTTGGAAGATCCGGATACAAAATTTGATTTGGAAACGCCCGAGACGTCCCTGTCTCGGGCGATTTCATTGGACGGTGGTTCATTCACAATGAGTGTTTCGATCAGATATCGAGGTCTTTCTTTGAAATAAGCTCGGTAATGCGAGGATTCAGTTTCTTACTTTCCCCTTGATGTCCAATTTCCTCTTTAGAGAACCTGGTTCTTTCAGTCACATCCCGTATCTCTACATGAAAATTCATTATAACCATTTCTCGCTTTTCTATTTCGATTCCTGAAATCCTCTCCCTTTCAGGACGCAAAAAAACCAACTCACCTTCCTCTTTTTCTTTCATCCTTTCAACGGTCTGGGTATGGATAATGATCATCTGAATCAAGGCTTCCAGTTTCTTGACGAACCTGCCATTATCAATTCCAGCGATGTCACGATAATCTTCAAAATCGAAAAGACGTCATCGCAGCAATTGGATGAATCATTTATTGCGACCGTGTCAGACATTCTCACCATTCGCCTCTTAGCTTCTCTTTAAGCCCGTTTTCCTTTGTCGTTTCTACTTTCTTTGATACATCCCCCTATCCTTATTATCGTCACAATAAAGAAAAATCTTGAACCCACCGCAAATATTTTAATCCTCAATCCCGACAGGGTCTTGCTCCAGACATTATA
>CAZYTI010000909.1:0-2623 GCA_964650065.1 uncultured bacterium | reverse complement strand
CACGCACGACGGGGAGTTCGGTTGCGGGGGGTCGATAAGCAAATGGCTGGATGAAGGGAAAGAGGTTTTTTATGTCGCTTTCTCTTCAGCAGAAAAGTCAGTTGCCAATGGATATCCTAAGGATATTCTCAAAAAAGAAGTTAAAGATGCAACTAAAAAATTAGGCATACAACAGAGCAATTTGCTGCTATTTGATTATCCGGTAAGGGACTTTCCAGTACACAGACAAGCTATATTAGAGAACATGGTTGAATTAGAAGAAAGACTGAAACCTGCTATTGTATTGCTGCCTTCGACCGCTGATACTCATCAGGATCACCATGTAATTTCCCAGGAAGGTTTTAGAGCTTTTAAAAAGCATTCAATTATAGGCTACGAAGTACCCTGGAATAATCTGACCTTTACTACAAATATGCTTATATCATTAAGTGAACAGCAGATAAAACGAAAGATAGATGCCCTGAAATGCTATAAATCACAGAGCAATAGAATTTATGCTAATGAGGCGTTTACATGGGATTTGGCACGAGTAAGAGGTTCTCAAATAGGCGTCAAATATGCAGAAGCATTTGAGGTAATCAGGTGGGTAGTAATATGATTCCTCATTCAAAACCCACCTTAGATGATGAGGACTTCGAGGCTGTGCTGGAAACCCTGAAATCAGGACATATTTCCCAAGGGGCAAGAGTTGCCGAGTTTGAGGAAAGGCTAAGCAAATTCATCGGGGTCAATGGAGGGGTGGCGACGAATTCAGGTACTGCTGCTTTGCATTTGGCCCTTTTGGCATTAAATGTAGGCAAAGGTGATGAAATCACTGTGCCCAGTTATGTTTGCAGTGCTTTGTTGAATGCTGTTTCCTATACAGGAGCGACTCCCAGGATTGTAGATATCAACGAAGATGATATCAACGTAAATATTTCTAGCGTAGCGACAAATATTAATTCAAAAACAAAAGCCATCATAGTACCTCATATGTATGGTCTTGCTGCTGATATTGAGGGGTTGCTGAATTTTCGAATTCCAATTATCGAGGATTGCGCTCAGTCTCTTGGTGCCAGTTATAAGGGAAAGTTTACAGGGAGTTTTGGCGCATTATCCGCATTTTCCTTTTATGCGACAAAGATGATGACTACGGGTGAAGGGGGGATGGTTCTCACAAATTCTGATGAACATATTGCGCGTCTGAAAGATCTGCGGGATTATGGGGGTGAAAGGAGTTATAGGATCAGGTATAATTACAAAATGACGGACTTCCAGGCCGCATTGGGGATCAGTCAGTTATCAAAACTTCCCGATTTCATAGAAAGGCGGAAAGAGATAGCTAGTTACTATAACGGTGAACTATCTGCATTTGATGTCACACTGCCACATGTGCCGAAAGCCAGAGATCATATCTATTACAGGTATGTCTTAAAGACAAAAAGGAATCCTGACGAATTGAGGGAAAAGATGCTGGGAAAAGTTGTAGCCTGCGGCTACGGTGTGCTTCAGCCATTACATCATCTATTGGGACTTGATAAGGATAATTTCCCATGCACCGAAACGGTGTATAACTCTGCTATTTCGATACCCATATATCCTTCGCTGACCGACGAGGAAGCTGAAACTGTTATAAAGGAGTTGAAGGGTGTCCTAAAGGAGGCGCAGTGATTGTTACAATACATCAGCCCAATTACATTCCATGGCTTGGTTACTTCCATAAAATTGCCGGGAGCGATGTGTTTGTATCCCTTGATAATGTTCAGTTCACAAAAAACAGTTTCCAGAACCGGAACAGAATAAAGACTGCACAAGGCGAGATGTGGCTGACTGTTCCCGTAATTACGAAGAAAAGGTCCAAACAACTGACGCAAGAAGTCAAGATCAATAACGCCGCGAATTGGGGTCAAAAACATTGGCGTTCGATCCATCAAAATTATAGCAAATCTCTTCATTTCAATTTGTACAGTGATTTTTTTGAAAACATCTATATGAACGAAAAGCATACAAACTTGGTTCATTTAAACGAAACCATCCTCAAATTTATCATTAAGGCACTGGGTCTGAAGACAGACTTTGTCAAAGCCTCCTCTCTTGGGGTGCATGGACAAAGTACAGACTTATTAGTGCAGATTTGTATTTCTGTCGGTGCTGATACATATCTTTCCGGCCCGAGTGGAAGAAGGTATCTTGAGAAAGATAGCTTTACAAACCATGGCCTTCAACTTATCTATGATAATTTTCAATCCTCCGCATATGATCAGTTATTTGATTCCTTCCTGCCGGGTCTTTCAATTATAGATCTGATTTTTAACTGTGGACCCCGAAGCTTAGATATCCTGTTGCACAGATGAACAGGGGTGCTAAAATGATCGTTCCCGGTGAATATAAAAATGCGGAATGAAAAAATCGTTATTTCATTGGTTAGTTGGCTCTTATCTGTCAATAAAAAGTTCATCAAGAGGATTGTTTACCATAGAATTACAATTGCTTTGCTGCTGTTAATCGTAAAACCATTTAAGGCAATAATACCGGAAAGTTTTAGAAACAGGATACCTGTCATAGGGGTAATTTCTTTACAATTGCCAAATTTAAAGAAATTATACCTTAAAACAGACATAGATAATCCGATAGTTTCAAGCCT
>CAZYTI010000908.1:1756-2625 GCA_964650065.1 uncultured bacterium | reverse complement strand
GCGTTCAAACTACGTTCACGTAAAAAGATGTTTGTCCTCATGGTATTTTCACTTATTTATTTTGGATTCTATAGGAAAGGATGTGTGTGTTCCATTGGGGCAATCCAAAATGTGACCTATGCGTTGTTTCATTCGGGATATGCCATTCCCTTAACAGTCATTACATTCTTTATACTCCCCCTTATTTTTACGTTATTTTTCGGAAGAACCTTCTGTGCGGCGGTCTGCCCCCTGGGTGCCATTCAGGATGTCGTAATACTCAAACCGGTTCGAATAAAGGGATGGTTAACACATATTTTGGGAGTGATACCCTATCTCTATCTGGGCCTCGCAGTATTGTTTGCAATCACGGGTGCCGGATTCATCATCTGCCAGTTTGATCCCTTTGTCGGAATATTCCGATTTGGTGCGAGTTTCAATATGGTCCTGCTGGGTATTTCGGTACTTCTTTTAGGAACCGTCATTGCACGTCCCTACTGTCGCTTTCTTTGCCCGTATGGCGTATTACTCAACTGGATGTCCCGGATTTCAAAGCGCCACGTCAGGATACCGCCTGGAGAATGCATTAACTGCCGACTCTGTGAGGAATCTTGTCCATTCGATGCCATTAAGAGGCCGACGGGATCTCAGAACCAGGATCAAAGAGAGACTCATATTAAGCGATTGGCCATCCTGCTTGTATCTGTACCTGTCATTCTTGTGGTCAGTGGATGGGTCACGTCCCGCCTGTATATTCCCCTCTCCCGGTATCATTTTACGGTTTCACTGGCAGAAGAAATTCAAAAGGAGAATTTGAACCCGACGAAGGAAACGACTGAAGAAACGCGTACTTTTCGGGCCACAGGAAAACCGACCGAAGCACTGTTTGC
>CAZYTI010000908.1:0-1746 GCA_964650065.1 uncultured bacterium | reverse complement strand
GCATTTCAGAGGAAGAACTGATAAGGCAACAGCAAGCACTGTTTGCTGAGGCAAAGGCCATTCAAAATAAGTTTAAAATGGGGGGGTGGATATTGGGCGGCTTTTTAGGACTCATTTTTTGTGTGAAATTGATTCATCATTCCATTCCCGGAAAACGTATGGAATATGAAGTAGACACGGGCAATTGTTTGAGCTGTGCACGATGTTTTTTGTATTGTCCCTATGAGCAAGTGCGTGTCGGTTTGATCACTCCCCAGGAGATGGCTGAAATAGAAGAGTCCACAGAAGAAGCGGTCCAATCCAACAACAAAGTATAAACCGGTTGGGATGAAGATGTCAGGAGAACCACAAGAGCATAAAGAAGCACTCTGGTATCGATTGGCGAAGCACATCGCAATGGTGGCGGGTATTTTTGCTGTCATCCTCAGTGTATTGCTGATCGTCCATTTTATTCAGACAAAAACGGTTGATCCTCTAAACAGTAAAGCCCTGAGTCAACTCATGTTGCAGCTTCAAGATAATCCCGAGGATACAGCGTTAAAAGAACAGATTCGAGCTCTGGATTTACTGGCCCGGAAGGCCTACTTTACCTTTCAGTGGCAAATTCGCACAGGAAGCCGACTGTTGTTTGCATTGGTACTGGTCTTTTTAATTGGAATGAAGTATATGAGTTCCCTGCAACGTCAATACCCGGATCTTACCGAAGATCCCGATCGCGAGGAATCATGGGAGATGAAATTGATGGCACGAAGATATTTACTATTCGGTGGTTTGGGATTTTTTATTTTAGCCCTTATTTTGGGCATTCTATCAGAAACAGAACTGAAAACAATCGGTTCGACCAAGGGGGAAGAGAGGACCTCTCAAAAGGATCGGAATCTCGATGAGATTCGAAGACAGTGGCCCAATTTCCGTGGTCCGGAAGGCATCGGCGTTGCCTATCATACGGATGTGCCCTTCCAATGGAATGGGACCACCGATGAAAACATCCTTTGGAAATTGAGAATTCCAAAATCCGGATTCAATTCACCCATTATCTGGGATAAAAAAATATTTCTGTCGGGTGCTGACAGAAATTCTCAGGAGATTTATTGTGTCGATGCGGAGTCGGGCACCATACTCTGGCAGGTCCAGGCGAATGATATCCCGGGTTCTCCTTCTAAGCGCCCCGAAGTGAGTGGGGATACGGGGTATGCAGCTTCTACATTGACGACGGATGGCAAAAGGGTCATTGCGATTTTCGCTACGGGTGATATGATTTGCGTGGACTTTGAAGGAAATCGTGTCTGGGCAAAAAATATCGGAGTGCCGGACAATCATTACGGACATTCATCGTCTCTCATCATATATCGGGATCTCGTGCTAATTCAATACGATCAAAACATCGGCGGCCGTCTCATGGCGCTGAGGATAGAGACAGGGGAACCGGCATATGATACATCGCGGGATGTACAAATATCGTGGGCATCCCCCATACTTGTCGACACGGACAGGGGAGCGCAGATCGTTCTCAACTCAAATCCATTTGTGATTGCTTATGATCCTGATACCGGAAAGGAACTCTGGCGGGTGAGTGGTATGATGGGTGAAGTCGCGCCGTCCCCCGCTTATGCCGATGGTATGGTATATGCCGTGAATGAATATGCCCGCCTGTTGGGGATAGGATTGGGAGATTCAACTGAAGTGGTATGGGAATTTGATGAGGAGCTCTCGGAAGTGTCCAGCCTTTTGGCTACCGGGGATTAT
>CAZYTI010000907.1:0-2625 GCA_964650065.1 uncultured bacterium | reverse complement strand
ACAACCGGGAGGCGCTCTTTGGCTGCATTACGAAGTCGCCTGCAAGCTTCATCGCCCAGCTTGAGCGGCGAAGTGGGGCCGGTGAGTTCTAAGCCAAAAGGCTTCGCTGACAGAGCTTCCCAACTACCTGCAACCTCGGCAAGATATGCCCAAATTTCACTGGCCTCTATCTCATCGTGCCCCGTAAATGCAATGGGTTTACGTGTCTGCTCTATCATGGCCCGGACTGTGGCAAGGGCTTCTTCATCAGGGGGAACATCACTGGGACACCCTAAAGAAGCGACCATATCAATATGGGCTAACTGGTCGCAGACGCGAGCTGTCTTTGAAATATCATCCAACAAGCAAGGCCGGTGCTCTTCGGTCTTATAATCCAGAACATCGATACAGTTAACGCCCGGGCAGAAATGGGGTATAACATCAGCGGTGTCAACTGCTACTTCACCATTACGATCGTAGAGAATCATTTTGGAAGGAACGGTTGAGAGTGCCTGGAGTACCAGATCTTCATCAAACAGGAGGTAGCCATCGTCACTTTCCCGACACCCTTTGTCTTTCAACATCCTTCGGGTGTCTTCGTCCTGAACGCTTATCCCTGTCTCTCGCAATACTTGCAGGGCTGCCCGGTGAATTTGACGTGAGTCCTCCTCACTGAGAACGCGCAATTGTAGCTTTTTCTTGTGATGCATACTCATATTCCTCCTATTCCCCTCCCAAGAGGGGAATTTTCTATCCGCATAGGTCGAATTTTTTCGACCCCCACAGGAATTGCTTTCCATGAGGGGAAGCCACTGATCGGGTCGTTGCGAAAATCGTATGTTATCAGGTTTGGCAGGGAATCCTGCCAGCCGTGGTACAGTTCAAGAACGCCAGGGAGGGTTTCATTTTTATGTACGATCTTTGCCTCGACTTCAACATCACCGATCTCTGAGATGATTCTGACACGGTCTTTGTCTTTAATGCCTAACTCGGCTGCAGTTGCAGGGTGAATCTCAACCTGCGCCGTCGGAAAAATTGTTCGAAACCGTGGAATATTTTGATGTCCCGAATGGTACAAAAGGGGTTTTCGCGCTCCCGTTTGGAGCACAAACGGATATTTCTTTTTTACTTTTAGATAGTAAGGCGGGATATATTCGGGGAGTTCTGATAAACCAAGCTTTTTCAAGTACTCTGAGGTGAACTCCACCTTTCCTGTTCCCGAAGGCGTTGGGAACGGCTCAGTCTCATACTTTCTGTACCTGATAGGATTGTAGACAATCCCTTCGGGATGATGTTGTAATTCCTCAAGCGTTATCCCGGTAGGTTCCAGAATCCAACGGGTCACTTCCTCTTCATCCTTCCACGGAAAATATTGTTCCCCGAAACCAAGACGGTGAGCTAAATCGTGCCACATTGTATACTCATCGTGCACACCCGAAATTGCAACGACCTTTTGCGACAGCCCTACCCGTTGATATTTGGGATAGTAGTGCAGTTCCGATCTTTCCGGAAAGGTAGCGGCCGGAAGAACGTAATGCGCCAGTTTTGCAGTCCTCGTAAGAAAAAAGTCATTTACCACTAAGAGATCCAAACTGGAAAGAGCTTCCATCACTTTTCTTGTGTTGGGATTGGTTACTGCCGGATTTGCAGCAGTAAGAATAAGACCTCTCAGGGGATACTCTCCCTTACCGAGCATGTATTCCATGCCTGTCATCGTATGACATTCCTTCCGGAGATCATAAAGGACGGGAAACTTGTCTGCCCCGATCGGTTTCTGATCGAGGAGGGGAAGCTCACCATAGAGTGTCAGATTTCGGCCCCCCAAGCTTTCTCTCCAGGTACAACCGCCTTTAATATCCAATGCTCCGATGAAAGACTCCATGGCGGCAATGACCCGAATATTATTGACACCATTTTCCTGGTGTTCCAGCCCGGTTCCGGGATAAGTGATTACTTTGGGACGATACCTGGCGATCATCATGGCGATTTTCACAACCGTTTGCCTGTCCACCCCGGTTTGTTGCTCCACGAATTCCGGAGTAAATTGCTCGGCATACGCTGCAAATTTCTCAAAGCCGACGGAATAGTGTTCAACAAATTCACGATCATAATTATTCATGGAGATCAGATGCCGGCACAATCCCCAGGCCAGAGCACCGTCAGTGCCCGTCATAGGACGGGCAAAGATATCAGCTTTACATGCGATTGGGTTGAGGCGCGGATCTATCACAATGAGTTTTGCCCCTCTCTGCATGGCATCTGCTATCTCACGCATGAAAGGCATGTGGCAGACAGGTGGATTGGTTCCCCATAGGATGATGAGATCCGCGCGTTCCAATTCCGGAAAGTTGTCCCAAAATCCATTGACCAGACGATAAGCCAGATAGCGACCATTAAAGCACGCCGAATCATTTGAAAAATAATTGAGAGATCCAAAGGCATGGATAAAGCGCCTGGCATATTCCTCTTGCTGGAAAAACCCAACAGCTTCTCCCTTCCAAACGCTCATAGCCCTGGCCCCGTATTTTTCTTTGATTTGAAGCGCTTTCTCTGCGATTTCGTCCATGGCATGTTCCCAGGATATTTCTGTGAACATGCCATTAGATATCCTTTTTAGCGGTTTCAGAATACGATCCGGATGATAGA
>CAZYTI010000906.1:0-2627 GCA_964650065.1 uncultured bacterium | reverse complement strand
CGTCGAAACATGCACCTGCTCTTCTCAAGCTGTCTGACCGAATGGGGCGGCGGCGTGTTCTATGAGGAGTCGGTTTGGGATCAACAAGGTCAAACTGTTCAATTTTTGCTCCTTGTCCGGAACCAATAATACTCTTCGATGGGCCAACAAGGACAACACGTTATCCATGTAATAGTTGCGCATAATCTTTCTTGAGCTTCTGCTGTGTGTTTTCAGTTTGATGTGCTGCAGCACGACGTAACTTTTGAAATGGATTTGCATCAGGATTTATTTGGACCAAAGACATATATTCAGTTTCAAAAAAATTACGTAAATTATTTTTTGCCAGGGTTTCCAGTTTATATAAAGCGTTAATTTGGTCTCTATCGAGTTGAAAACGTTTGCAAATAGCGGTAAGTACAGTATTGGATGAAAAACGCAAAAATAAATACAAATCATTCTCAATCATACGTAATATCGAACGAATACGATCACTCATTATACTTTAACATTCCTTTACGTTAAGCTCACCGGCACAAAGGATGGAGTGCAGCACCGGGTTGCTTTATTCATAACTGTCAATCAGTTTTTTTCAGGGTATAGCCGATAATCGGATTTCCTGTGTCTGATGCCTGTACGTTGTCAAAACAAGTTGGATAGATGATAGCAAAATTTAAGAGAACCATTCCTCATAGTCAAGGATTATTTTTTTCCTTTTGGTTTTTAGATTTTGATAACGTCTTTTTCGGGCGTGGGGGGGATAAAGTCCATCCGAATATTTTTTTCTTGAATGAATGCCCCGCCTGCCAGGTTTTTAAAATAAGGACAACTCACTGCAATTGGCGGGCAGGCTGAAAATCAATACTTTTTGATTTTCGGGAAGCCGGATGTTTTCATTACTTAATTTCCTTGTAGGAATCATCTTAAATCTATTAAAATCAAAG
Organism: uncultured bacterium; assembly: GCA_964650065.1. GTDB lineage: Bacteria > Zhuqueibacterota > QNDG01 > QNDG01 > DSAB01 > CAZYTI01. Next base: position 1,704 of record CAZYTI010000906.1, on the reverse strand, counting down.
AAGGAATTGTTAATTCAAACAAAATATTGAGCGCCTGCTTGTAAGTAAATAAATACTGATTTATAAAACAATACCTTACAAGTTTTTCATGCACAGTTTCGGATACAGTAGAATTTGTGATGAAAGTTATTGAAAAAGCATGTCAGGGATCATGAGTTCCTGAGTGAAAATTTCCTTGCATTATTCCCCCATAAACTTTATACTTAAAGATTACAATTTAACGTTAAAAACTCCAGAAATAACCATGTAATATTTTCGATCTATCTCATATCCTCATATAAAGGAATGAAGAAATGATCGGCAAAACCATATCCCACTACAAAATCCTCGAAAAACTCGGCGAGGGTGGGATGGGCGTGGTATACAAGGCCGAGGACATGAAACTTAAACGTTTTGTAGCCCTCAAGTTCCTACCGCCAGAGTTGACACGTGACTCTGAAGCTAAGGAACGTTTTATCCTAGAGGCCCAGGCTGCATCTGCTCTTGAACATTCCAATATCTGTAATATCCACGAAATCGATGAGACTGACGATGGTCAGATGTTCATATCCATGGCTCATTATGAAGGCGAGACGCTGAAGAAAAGAATCGAGAAGGGACCGTTGAAACTGGATGAAGCACTCGATATTGCCATACAAATCTCCGAGGGACTCAATAAAGCCCAGGGGAAGGACATTGTTCACAGGGATATTAAACCAGCGAACATTTTTTTGACCAATGATGGTGTTACGAAGATACTTGACTTTGGCCTGGCAAAACTGGCTGGGCGAACGAAACTTACAAAGACAGGAACAACAATCGGTACAGCGTCTTACATGTCTCCTGAACAATCACGAGGCGAAGAAGTTGACTGCAGGTCGGACATTTGGTCATTGGGTGTTATGTTGTATGAAATGGTTACCGGGCAACTGCCTTTTAAGGGTGATTACGAACAGGCTGTTGTGTATTCCATTGTGAATGAAGAACCGGAACCGCTGACAGCTATTCGAACCGGTGTACCAATGGAACTGGAAAGGATTGTGAATAAAGCATTGAAGAAAAATTATGCTGAGCGATACCAGAATGTGGGTGACCTGCTGGTGGATTTGAAGGGACTTGGGAAGGATGTGGAAACCGGAGTGAAATCTGGACCTCTAGCAGTTGTAGAAAAGAAAGGAAGAAAAACTCTAATTAGAAGAGTATCGATACCTGTTGGTATTGCATTAATTCTTGTTCTGGCCTTTTTCATGATAAAATCGTTTCTTTCAGAAGATGTGCTGGGATCTGCACGGATTACCATAGCTGTACTGCCATTAACCAGTTTTGTAGATACAGAAGAAGAAGAATTTTTTAGGAACAGTATGACCGCTGAAATGATTATGGATCTGTCGAGAATCAGCGGATTGAGTGTGATAGCGCGTCACTCCGTCATGCCGTATGTGAACACTGATAAACCGATAGACAGGATTGCCTGGGAATTGGGTGTCAAATATATCATTGAATGTTCCATACTCAGGGATAACGAAAAGATTCGGATATTACCCAATTTAATTGAAGCTGAAACGGGTCTCATTGTGTGGGGGGATTCCTATGAACGGGATTATGGTGAAATATTGAGACTTCAGGCAGAGATTTCGCGGATAATTGCCCGGGAAGTTAAGGTAAAGTTGACACCCGAGGAGGAAGCAATATTTGCCGGTGCACATATCGTTTCTCCGGAAGCCC
>CAZYTI010000905.1:0-2634 GCA_964650065.1 uncultured bacterium | reverse complement strand
CGATGGATTCAATCCCACCAACAACATGACTCCGCAAAATATACTGGTTCGTTCGCCCGATGAAGACGACCGACGTGAGGGGAATTTTCTCGTTCGATCTCTCTGGAACCTCCACCCCATCCGGTTGGAGTTTATCTGGGTTCCTGTGTATACAGCTTCTGTGTTGCCAACCCAATTGATCCCCCTGCCCCAGGGCATCACCCTGGGACCGATGGACTTGCCGACTTCGGATCTAAAAAACGGCTCCCTCGCTTTAAAGCTGGAGCTGGAACTCGCCTCCATGGATGGATCGGTCTCCTATTTCCAGGGATTCAATCCCATGCCTGGTATTACGGCCACCATACAGGAACCGAATGTGCAGGCCCGCCCCAAACCCTCTCGTGTTCGGGTTATCGGAGCCGATGTTGCGACTGTAATCGGTCCCCTGGGCATCCGAAGCGAATTCGCCTATCGTCAACCCGTAGAAGAGTACACGACCGAATCCCACATTCCAAATCCGGATTTGCATTACATATTGGGTCTTGAAAAATCCTGGGGAGACATGAGTCTCATCGTCCAGTATATCGGTCGGAAAGTTCTCAATTTCACAGAACTTGAGCCGCCCCAATCGGTCATGGAGCTCATGAATTATGAGATCGCTACCAAGAACCGGATGATCGCCTCCCAACAACACGAGATCAGCCATGCCGTCAGTTTTCGTCCGGCCTGGAGGCTCCTGCATGAAATCCTGAACCTGGAGTTCTTGGGATTCTACAATTTCACCACCGGGGAAGGCCTGTTTCGTCCAAAACTCACTTACGAATTTACGGATGCATTGAAAGGAACACTGGGCGGGGACATTTACTCAGGACCTTCCGAGACACTCTTCGGAACCATTGATGAGACACTCGGCGCTCTGTTTATCGAACTCAGAATATCCTTTTAACGGAGAAATGACCATGACACAGGAAAGTAAGAAGGCGAAAGAACGGATTCTGGAGACCGCCCTGTCCCTCTTTTCCAAGCGGGGTTATGCCGCGGTAGGTGTCCGGGAAATCGCCGAAAAAGCCGACGCCAATATCTCCATGATTTCTTACTATTTCAAAGGAAAGATCGGGATTCTTATTGCCCTCTTCGATGACTTTCATAACCAATATCACCAGACAATCCTGGATGCAATTGATAATGATGAATCTCCCGAATTCTGTATCAAATCAATAATATGCAACATCATCGATTTTGTACGAAAAAACACAGACTTGACCATGGTCGCTTTTAATGTACTCCCATTGGATATTCCTGAAATCAACGAAATGAAAACCGAAAAAGTGAATCGTCTCATCCAGACAATCAGTAAGTTGGCCCACCGATTGGGAATAGATCCCAATGACTGGGTGTTAATCAGCATTGTTGGACCATCTCTCCTTTCAATCGTTTTGACACACTTCCGGTTACGACCGATTCAGAAAGAGGTATTACATATCGATTTTAACGATAATTACTACGAACGCTATAAAGAAATCATCTCAACCTTTTTTCTGTATGGTGTCAAAGGTCTGGCCCAGAAGAACAGCATTCATAATGGAGCATAACATGAAATCACTCGCCGACAAAATCGTTCAATACCGCTGGCTCATCATCATCGGATTTATGGCTGTAACCCTCATCTTTGGATTCCAGATTCCCAAGTCGGAAATCGACCCGGACATGAAAAGCCTATTACCGGAAGACATGATCTCACGAATCAACACCGAAAAAATCGATGAGCTCTTCGGGGGTACCGATATGCTTATGGTATTGCTCAAAACGGATGATGTCCTGACCGAAGAAACCCTGATACGCATCAGGAAAATATCCAAAGAGATGAATCGAATCAAAGGGGTGGATAAAGTTCTATCTTTATTTGATCTAAAAAATATCAAAGGGGAATTCGGCACCATGACCGTGAATCCGGCTGTTCAACAAGTGCCAAAAAATGATATCGAGCGGGAATCCCTGAGAGATGAATTGAAAGGAAACGACATGGTCTATGGCAGTGTGGTTTCTAAAGACTTTACTATTGCAGCCATTATCGGCTTATTAAAAAATGACATTTCTGAAACGGTGATCCTTCCTGAATTCACCAAACTCCTCGAGAACAATCCGGGGAAAGAAGAGACGGCATTGGGTGGATTGCCATACGTACGAGCCAATGTGAGTCGATATATTCAGGTTGATTTCCGGCGCCTCATGCCCATCGGTATCTTGATCATGCTGATTTTTCTTTTTATGTGTTTTAAACAGCTCAGGGGTGTCCTCTTACCTTTCCTGGTGGTAATTATGTCCACATTGGTATCTATGGGACTGATTCCTCTCATTGGATGGAAATTACAGATCATCACGATCATTCTCCCCGTTCTTCTTATTGCCGTGGCCAACGATTACGGCATCCATATGATCGCCAAATACCAGGAAGACAACATCCCGGGGAACAGCCTCTCCAATAAAGAATTCGCCAAAAGGATGTTTACCAGCCTCAGCAAACCCATCTTTTTGACAGGGCTGACGACCATGGCAGGTATGTTATGCCTGCTGGGCCATGTGTTGGTTCCGGCAAGACGGCTGGGCATACTCGCTGCAGTAGGCATCCTATTCGCTCTTGTAACCAGTTTATTT
>CAZYTI010000904.1:0-2635 GCA_964650065.1 uncultured bacterium | reverse complement strand
TCAGCCTGACAGATCGATATTTCTATAATATCTTCGTGAGGATAGACACTGATATCAAAGGGTCTCTCGATTATATCGAGAAAGTCTATGGAAAATATGTCGCCGACTATCCTTTTGAGTTTCATTTCCTCGATGCCAATATCGATAATTTTTATCAAAACGAGAAACGAATCCAGAAGCTTTTTGCATATTTTACTTTCCTTGGTATGTTCGTAGCATGCCTTGGCCTTCTGGGTCTGGCCTCTTTCATGGCCGAACAGCGAACCAAGGAAATTGGTGTCAGAAAGGTACTTGGCGCCACTGCTACCAGCATTGTGGTCATGCTTACAAAAGAATTCACCAAATGGGTACTGGCCGCCAATATGATCGCCTGGCCGATAGCCTATTTTGCCATGAAAAATTGGCTTCAAGGATTTGCATACAGGACGGATATCCAGCCGTTGATCTTTTTATTATCCGCAGGGTTCTCAATCCTCGTTACATTGATAACGGTAAGCTCTCAGGCACTACGCGCTGCCCGGATCAATCCGGTGAAGAGTTTGAAATATGAGTAAGTTTTCTTTCCAAGTTATAAAAGTCGATTTATGACCCCGTCCACATGTGGGATTCGATCGCAACAAAAACATAAGCTTTCCGTAAAATTGGTGACATGGTAAATATTTCATAAACAAATCGTTTTGGTCAAACAAGGAGAGTCACGATGATCAAACTCAATAACATCCAGAAATTTTATACAAATAAGTTTATCAAGGCATATGTCCTCCGGGGTATCAGTCTCGAGATCCAGGAGAAGGAATTTATCACGATCATGGGTCCATCAGGGGCCGGTAAATCGACCCTATTACATATTCTCGGTATTTTGGATACCTCATCGGGCGGGGAATACTATTTTCTTGAACAACCCGTACATAGGTTGAGCGAGCGGAAAAGAACAGCATTGCATCAACACAATATCGGTTTCATTTTTCAGGCGTATCATTTGATCGATGAAATGACCGTGTATGAGAATCTAGAGATACCCCTTCTCTATAAAAAAGTAAAATCAGGGGAACGTAAGGACATGGTCAATGAGATGCTGGATCGGTTTAATCTCACGGCGAAGCCGAAACTTTACCCCCACCAGCTCTCCGGAGGACAGCAACAAATGGTGGCTGTCGCTCGGGCCCTTATCATCAATCCAAAACTCATTTTGGCCGATGAGCCGACGGGCAATCTCAATTCTGAACAGGGAAAAGAGGTCATGGAGATGCTGAAAAAGTTGAATGAAAAAGGGACGACCATAATCCAGGTGACTCACGATGAGATGAAAGCAAAATACGGCCGTCGTATTATTCATTTACTGGATGGTATGATCGAAAAGGAAGAATAATTTAAAAAATCGCTTTTTGGACTTCTTGATGTTTTTAATTCGAAGGCATCCTATCCATCATTTTGGAAGGTGTCAGCGATTTTTAAAAGGAGGAGATAATGGAAAAGCATGTAACGCTGGTAGCAGCCATTAACATCGGTTTTGGTTTCTTGGGTATATTCATCGCGGTTATCGTTTTCACGGCAGTCGTTGGGGGAGGACTCCTCTCGGGTGATCCTGAAGCCATCACCATCACGTCTATTGTCGGAACATCTGTTGCGGGTTTTTTCCTGATCACCTCTCTGCCGGAGATTATCGGTGGTTTTGGGCTATTAAAACGACGTCCCTGGGCCAGGATTGTCATATTGATCGTGGCCTGTCTCGATCTCATTTGGATTCCCATCGGTACCGCTATCGGTGTTTATGAATTGTGGGTACTACTCAATGATGAAGTCACAAAATTATTTAGGGAAGAGAAGAAGGCTTAAATGAAAAATACCACCGATTATAAAGCAATGTTAAGAATACAATCTCCCTTACTCCTTACCTACTTTCATCTCTCCGGTCCTTCCAGATGGATAAGGATCCCAAAAGCAGGATTGGATCACCATCAGTATGATGTTTTTCCTAATCCGCGACAACTTATCGAGGGATAGGGAGTTTAATGCAAATCTCTTTTTCTTCTCATGATCATCAATAATTGACTTGCTCAATTGTATATTCTTTCGTAAATTAACAAAATAAATATCCGCCAGGTGCGGATTTTTTATAAATAGGTAAGGTCTTGTTTTTATTTATTTTTGTTGATCTGTTCAAATCCTTGGTTTTTGGATTATTTGGTGGTTATGGAAAATTATTGGGATAAAATTGAGCGTTTTCTTCCGGAGGTGACTCGACCGGGAAGGTATGTGGGCAATGAACTCCATGTGATTAAAAAGGATTGGAAGGACGCTGCCGTCCATTTTGCTCTCGCTTTTCCGGATGTTTACGAAATTGGCATGTCCAATGTCGGTATGGGAATTTTATATCATATTCTGAACCGCTACAATTGGATTGCAGCTGAGCGGATTTTTTCACCCTGGGTGGATATGGAATCCAAAATGAGAGAGGCGGATATTCCACTACTTTCACTGGAATCCCGTCGTCCCATATCACAATTCGATATTCTGGGTATTTCCCTTCAGTATGAACTCCAATATACCAATGTATTGAACCTAATCGACCTGGCTAGGATTCCTCTCCGTGCCTCTCAACGAGGTGAAGCTGATCCTATCGTCCTGGCCGGGG
>CAZYTI010000903.1:0-2638 GCA_964650065.1 uncultured bacterium | reverse complement strand
TCAGAAGATGGTGCAGGACGGGGTCTGGGTGGAAGTGACCACCCTCCTCATTCCGGATCTGAACGATTCTGAAGAAGAATTGCGAAGTATCGCCAAATTCCTGTCCGAACTGGATCCGGGCATTCCCTGGCATGTCAGCCGATTCCATCCCACCTACAGGATGATGGATCGCCCCCCAACGCCTAAGCAATCCATACAGAGAGCTAGTCAAATCGGTATGGAGGAGGGGATACGTTATGTCTATTCGGGGAACGTGCCGGGAGAGGAACGGGAAAGTACGTTTTGCTACTCCTGCGGAGCGCGCCTCATCCATCGATGGGGTTTTGAGGTGGCCGGCAACCGTATTGTGAATGGCGAGTGTCCCGAATGCAGTTCGAAGATCGACGGGGTGTGGTGATGGTTCTGGGTGCTTGTTACTGGTTACTGGTGGCTGGCTTAACGGAATGACTAGGAGAAGATAGAACATGGAAAGAAGAGACCGAAGAGGTTTTTCCAGAGCAGGCACTTTTTTCATCGGTTTTCTCGTTGGTATACTTGTTTCGGCCCTGGTTCTCGTTGGATTGGCCGGTTACCTCATCAAACATCCGAAAATATTAATCGAGAAAGCAACCGATGTGGTGGTGGACAGGGTTGTTGAGAGGGCGGTCCAATCAGTACCCAGGGATTTTGTCGGGTTACGGCAGGAAGCGATTGCCAATAGTGCACAGCGCCTGGCTCAAGCGTATTATCAGAATCGTCTAACGCCGGAAGAACTGAATGAACTCACAAAAAAAGCATTTCATGTCTTTACCGATCAGAAGATTACGCCTGAAGAGATCGACGAGATGATACAGCTTGCAAACCGGTTGAGTATGTAATAGAAAGTTATATTTTAAATGAAAAACGTTACGTTAAAAAATTATAAAAAAGACAGTTTGTATCCAAAGGTAGTTAAAGCAAGTGCTCTTGCATTGAAAAGGCATAATGAATTCACTGCAGTAGAAATAATGATACAGATGGGCAATATTATTCCTAAAGATTTAGTACGTTGGGAAAATGGAGAGGTGCCTTATCTCGAACGAATATTTCAAGGGAGTCTTTCCAAAGCAAACCGAATATTAAGGATTTTCAACTTTCATGCACACGATTTAAATATGATAAGAACAGAGAAAAGAATTAATACAAGAAAGAAAAGACGATTTACTAAATCTGGAGATGCTGGATTAGAAAAGAGGTATGCTATTTGTTATAAATGGAATCAATCTGATGAGAAGAAAGGCATATATATCCAGAAAGTACTCGAAAAGTATACCAATTACCGTAATGATTTATCACAGAATCACACGGAAAAACACTGAAAACAAGATTAGAATATATTGGGTGATTAAGCATTATTTGTAGAGGGAAAAATGATTGAACCGAAGACGTTTTATCGCGAACTGGACAGTGTGCTTTCCACAATTAGTACCGAAAAAACGGATGAGAAATTTTTTGTCACAATTCTCAATAGACTGGAAGAGAAGTTTGGTGATGCCCTGCACATTCAGGACAGTCATGTTTACGAACAACGGGGAGATGAATTTGCTTTCATTGATACATCCGAAAAGCGACTGGACAGTGAAATAGCCAGAGCGATCCCATTCCATGCGGAAGGCATACAGCAGGTATTACTACGCGGGATTGTCATTTATGATAAGCCCGAACTCATTAAAGATTTTGATTTAAACTTGGATATGGATACAGTCACTCCGGCAGCTATCCTGGTCCACAATCCGGTCCGTAAGTGGCTTCTGGTTTTTGAGTTGAAACGGGGTTGGGTCAGAGAAGAGGTCATGTTGTTTTTAAACGCCATGCGGACCGCATTGAATTATCGATTGTTTTCAGAAATGATGCATGACAATCTCAAGCAAGCTGAACAGATCCAAAAAAGCCTCTTACCCAAACAAGGGCCGAAAGTAAAGGGATATCAAATCTTTGGGCAGTCGGAAGCCGCCGAGGTCGTTGGTGGTGACTTTTATGATTATTTTGAATTTGGTGAGGACGATTTCGGTGCATGCCTCGGAGATGCCAGCGGTCATGGACTACCGGCGGCGCTATTGGTTCGGGATGTGGTCATCGGATTGCGCATGGGATTGGCCAAAGAGATGCGGTTGGTATATACTTTGGAAAAATTAAATCAAGTCATACAACGGAGCACTTATTCCACGAATTTTGTTTCCATTTTCGTGGGAGAGATTGAGGCGGAAGGCCACCTTTTTTATGTGAATGCCGGACATCCCCCGCCATTCCTGGTTTGCAGAGAGAAGGTTTCCGATTTGAAAGCGACAGGAATTACATTGGGTTTCCTGCCGGAAATCGATCTTAGTCGCTCCTACATCCATATGGAATCGGGCTCGGTATTGGTGTTATTTAGTGATGGGATCATGGAAAGGGAGAATACCGATGAAGAACAATTTGGTTTTGACAGACTGAAAGAACTTGTTATAGCCAATCAAGAAAGGAGTGCAGAAGAGATTGTCAAACTCATTTTTGAGACCGTTTATAATTTCGGGAATCGCGTTAGTTGGGAAGACGATGCGACTCTGGTCGTGATGAAGAAGTTAGAGTAATTTTTTTTATTTTTTAAGTTCTTTTTCACAAAGCAGGGCAATGTTTTAAT
>CAZYTI010000902.1:0-2641 GCA_964650065.1 uncultured bacterium | reverse complement strand
GGGTGTTTCATAATCATGATGATTAAAAAATACTCGACCTCTAAAGTAAGTGTAACACGCACCTAAACATATTCAACCTTATTCTTAAACGACCCACCTTTCTAATGCGAATTTTTTCGCAACAAATCTAAGAAAATTACGTTTAATATCCTATAGTGCATCCCTGAATGAATATGTTGTATCTTTTTCCTTTTTCCTTTTAACTTTTTCCTTTCTCCTTTTGTTACCATTCAGAGTATGAGCAGAACACAAAAATAGGAATACCTCCATGAAAAATCCTTCATATTTGAATCTCAGCCGGCGCGAGAGCCAGATCATGGACATCATCTATCGATTGGGTGAAGCGAGCGTGGCCAATGTGTTAGAAGCACTGCCCGATCCTTCGGGATACAACTCGGTGCGTGTGATTTTGACCATCCTGGAAAAAAAGGGTTATCTCATCCATAATAAGGAGGGTCAGAAGTATGTCTACACACCCACCGAATTACCGGAAAAGACCAGGCGATCCGTTCTAAAACATCTTATGAGCACATTTTTTGACGGTTCCACACCCCAGATCCTTTCCACACTCCTGGACATGTCTGCATCAGAGCTGTCCGAAAAAGAACTCGATGAACTTTCCGAGATGATCGAAAAAGCCAAAAAGGAAAAAACAAAATGATCCCGGGCATAGGAAGTATAGCGGATCTCATACGTGAGGTTTTCAATCTCGAATTATTCATAAACCTGACCTTAAAAAGCACCATTATTTTATTGATCGCCATTTTAGTTAATAGATGTCTCAATCATGCATCTGCATCTGTAAGACACTGGATCTGGAGTCTGACATTCTGTTCTCTCCTCTTCTTTCCCATCATCTCTTCCCTGTTCCCCAACAAACCAGTTCACTTACTTCCAAAAAGGGTAACTCAAAGATCCATGGAGGCCGATCATACTGTATCCTCAATAATATCCTCTAACTCTACTGAAAAAGAACAGGCCTCCACCAAAAATGCCGAAGATTTATCCACATACGGTACAGTTACCTCAGGGACACCACCATCAGCTCGAATTGACAATGGATACCACAGAAATCCTCAAACCAATTTACTCCAAGCAAAATCGAAAAACATGTTTCGTTATTTTGGGACAAATCTCGTTCCCCTGGCATGGTCATTGGGTGTCTTATTTTTGTTGATAAGAACAACGATTGCTATCAGTCGTTTACAATGGCTTTCTCGAAAGAGGAATAACTTCCATTCGAAAAAATGGGAAGAGACATTGAAAGACATATCCAATCGCTATGCATTTCAGCGGTCCGTACGAATTGTCGTGAATCGCCATATTCCTATTCCGGCTACCCTGGGCATTTTCCGTCCGGTCCTGCTCATCCCCGAAAAAGCAACGCACTGGACGGAAGAAAAACGTCGAGTCGTTCTTCTGCACGAATTGGCCCATATGAAACGACATGACTACTTAACCAATTTAATCTCCCAGTTGGCATGTGTCCTTTATTGGATAAATCCCCTGATCTGGATAGCCTCCCGCTGGTTCCGAATCGAGCGGGAAAGTGCATGCGATAATTTCGTATTAAGCCAGGGTATTGTCAATAGTGATTATGCACATCACCTGCTGGACATTGCCCGCTCACTTTCCCGAATAAGGCGTGTGACCCATTATGCCGTGACCATGGCAATACGATCGGGATTTAAGGCACGCCTGGAACACATCCTTAGCCATAAAATCCGACAAAATAGATTAACGACTTCCGCTGTCATTATCTCAACCATGGTATTTCTTCTTGTTATTCTACCCCTGTCCATTGCGAACCTTCAGGAAAGGAAAAACACGTCCTCTCATGCGAAAATGGAACATCTATCGATGACAGATCTCATCAACGACCTCACAACTGGGCATCCTGAAGCCCAAATGAGAGCTGCTTGGGCAATGGGTGATGGTGAAAATCCTGAAGCCGTTCCCGTCCTCATCGAAACCTTGAAAGATGACGATGCTCAAGTGAGAGGCATAGTGGCCTGGGCCCTAGGGGAGATTAAAGATCCACGTTCCATGCTCCCGTTAATAGAATCCCTTTCGGATGAAGATGACTACGCAAGAGAAATGATCGTCAAGGCCGTGGGCGAATTCGAAAATGACCAGGCCGTAGATCCATTGACAGGAATGCTGGAAGACCGAAATCCTGACATTCGTTATGCCGCGGTGTGGGCCATGGGAGAAATCGGTAACAGCGAGGCCTTTGAACTGGTGACCCAATTGCTCGAGGACAGAAGTGCACGGGTCCGCGAAATGGCTGCTATCGTTCTGGGCAAATCCGGATCCCCTGCCCCCATCCATATCCTGATGCCATTGTTATCAGACAAGGATCAAAATGTACGGAAAGGTGTTGCCAACATCCTGGGAAAAATCGGATCCTCCAGGGCCGTTGATCCATTAATAGAAGCATTGAATGATCGGAACCCCGCCGTAAAAATCGAGGCAGCACGTGCCCTGGGCAGAATAGGGGATTCACGGGCTGTCGATGCTTTAATTCGTGTACTCCAGGACAGCAATCCCGAAGTGAGGAGCATGGCGGTCTGGGCCCTGGATGAAATTCAAGTAAATTAAGGTTCATTTTTTTACATGTGAATGCGAATTTTTTCGCAAG
>CAZYTI010000901.1:1430-2645 GCA_964650065.1 uncultured bacterium | reverse complement strand
TGTGGGTAGAAAAGCCAATTAGAGTACCCAATTACAGTTGATGAGCCCGATATTCGGAAGGTGATTGACCATAGAGCTCTTTGAAACATTTAGCAAAATAAGCGGAGTTGGTAAAACCCACATTGAATGCAATTTCGGTAATAGTACCGGAGTTCCGTCGCAATAATTCCGCTGCATGCTTAAGACGTAACAATCTGACAAATTGGCTGGGAGATTGATCGATCAATGCGCGAAGTTTACGATGAAAACTCGATCGACTCATTCCCACTTTATGATGTATAATTTCGACACTGAAATCCGGATCGGAAAGGTATTTTTCAATGACATCGATGGTCTCTTCGATAAACTCTTTATCCAGTGGCTGAATCGTGATATTCGTCGGTGGCAGCACAATTTCCTGCCTGAACAAGTTTTGAACATGTCGACAGAATTTAATCAGATTGTTGATGCGAGTCAACAACTCGATGGAACTGAACGGTTTAATAATATATTCATCCGCCCCTTTCTCCAGGCCTTCGATTTTATGATCATCCGAGGCCCGTACCGTCAAGAGCACGATCGGGATATGACTCGTTTTTCTATCCTGCTTTAGTATTTTACATAGTTCAAGTCCATCCATTTTGGGCATCATGACATCACTGATAACCAGATCGGGTATCGTCTCCAAAGCAACCTCGACCCCTTCCTCACCATTCTGTGCTTCAAGGATTTTATAATACGGGGATAAACAGTGATGTAGATAGGTTCGCATATCATCATTATCTTCAACGATCAGAACAATGGTTTCTCCTTTCGAACGATCATTATTGTCAGTATTTCCATTGGATCCGGTCTGACCAATCGTCACTTCTTTCATTTGGGACAGACTCAATTTTAATATCTCATGTGACTCGATTGCCTCATGCTCGATGGTCTCTTCGAATCCATCGGGGTGACTCACAATCTCATCACTGTTCAGATGCTTTTTTCCCTTGGGAAGGTAAACGCTAAACTTGGTTCCCCAATCGGGTTTGCTTTTTATATCAATGGCGCCATGATGAAGCTCCACCAGCTCCTTTGATAAAGCCAGACCGATTCCAAATCCTTCATGCACACGGGTCTGGGAACTATCCACATGATAGAACCGATTAAATACATAGGGCAAAGAATCTTCCGGAATACCAATACCCGTATCTCTGAAGGAGATTTCAACTGCGCCTTCAGAGAAGCCCTTTG
>CAZYTI010000901.1:0-1420 GCA_964650065.1 uncultured bacterium | reverse complement strand
CCCCCCCGGGAGTAAAGCGGAATGCATTCATCAATAGATTACAGACGATTTTCTCGAGTTTATCCCAATCAAAATAACATTCAATATTTTTCTGATTCTCAATAAAACCAAGTGATATGTGCTTCGATTCGGCCAAAGAATGAAAGGAATTGATGATGCCCTTTAAAAACGGTGCGGTCTTGTGAAAACTCGCCTGAAGGCCCATTTCTTTCTTTTCCAATATAGCCAGATCGAGCAGCTGGTTTATCAACAGCATCAGCCGATTGGCATTGTGAAGCATCATTTCATAGAGTTGTTCATATTCCCCATGAAAATCACCGGAACGCAATTTTTTCAAGGGATCCATAATTAAAGTTAAAGGCGTGCGAAACTCATGCGATATATTGGCGAAGAATCGGGTTTTCAATTGATTAATCTCCATGAGTTTCTCAGCCTGTTCTTCGAGCTGTCGGTTCTGGACAGCCACTTCTCCGGTTCTCTCTGTAATCGTCTGTTCTAAGATTCGCTTCTCTTTTTCTAATTTCCAGGATCGCCATTTTACGATTCCAAAGACGACTCCCATAAAAAACAAAAAATAAAAACCAAACATCCACCATACTGCAAACCAGGGCGATCGTATCTCGAATGTAAATGAGGTTTCACTATTGAACGAACCATCCTTCACTCCTGAACGCACCCTAAATGTGTATCTACCAGCAGACAAATTGATATAATCCACGTCCGTTCTTTTACTCCAACCGGACCAATTCTTATCAAAGCCTTCCAGTTTCCATTGAAAATAACGGATGGATCCATAATCATACTCCGGAACAGAAAATTCAAACCGAAGTGCATTGTCTCTATAGTCCAAAACGGGCGAGAATGGCGCTTCCATCCATCCTCCACCGAAAATGACGGAATCATCATGAGTAGATACACGACGCATGAGGACAGAGACCCTCGCTGATGGGTTCTCAGAGGTCTTCGAATCGAAACGGATTAACCTGTGGTCGTTGAGGCCGATCCAGATCACATCATTCACATCATGATAAACCGCCGTGATCGTAAAATTGTTGAAGTAGTAAAGCGGAGAAGGCCGCCACTGATAGGACCCTTCGGAATCCCGGTTGATGACGCGCCATTCTCTACCCCATTCCCCATCTATTTCCACCCAGATGTTACCCCGGTTGTCTTCAATGGCATTAAAAATCTGACCTTCATCAAATCCCAATATTCCCCCTAATGTTTTATCCGGGAAGAAAGTGCCGATTTGCCGGTCAAATCCAAATATGCCTCTCCGGGTACAAAACACGATCCGGTCGGCAATCGATCTTACATAGACCTTACCACACGGTAATCCATGTTGTACATCATATCGTTTCATAACGGGATAATATAAGGAGCCAAACCCATGACGATCACTCCAGCGCGCTATCGAGAC
>CAZYTI010000900.1:0-2645 GCA_964650065.1 uncultured bacterium | reverse complement strand
CTTCACCCCGCACCATGGATTCTCCATCGATCCAAATCCTCTCGGTTCCAGCCAGGACGATTATCTCTCTCTGTCCCCTCGATCCAGTTAACTGATAAGGCCCCTGTTTTCCCTCCTGCCCCATGAAATGATTGGTCGTAAACTCACCTTTGGAAGCCGCCGCAGACAAGGTGAGATGTCCAAATGAACTCCGGGCCGTTCCCATTATACCCTGAAGTTTCCGTGAATACGAGCCAAAGTCCGAAGGCCCGGTATTCAGGACAAAATCACCCAGGGTTGCACCCAGACCCGGAGCCTGTATTTTGACAAATACCTTATCGATTTCCTGAAGGGTTTGGGTATTTCCTTCAGGCTGAATGGGTGTACTCTGATCGGTCAGAGCCGCCACGACTTCGACCTGAGGTGCAATCATGCCAGAAAGTTGTAATCGCAGCCCCGATTGCAGCCGCATGCCTTGCTGGGTACCGACCGACAGGCCCCGAAAGATGGATCCACTCCTCTGCAATTCACTTCCATAATCCATGGAACTTTTGTCTTTTTCTGCACTGCGAGAGGGAATATGTACGGGTAGCCTTTCATCTTTCACGATTGAATCCACAGGCGTAAAATGGCGATATTGAAGCTTTAACGTGAGGGGTAACCGGCGATATCTGACCACGACCACATTTCCCGAATCGGGTGATTGACCAAAATGAATTTCCCCACGGAGAAGATCGACCTCATAATCCTTACCTGGAGACAGGATACGATTCCCGTACATAACCTCTACGGTTTCTGAAATTAAAAATCGGTAGGGCAATATAAAAACACTATCCATGCCCTGGGAGACAAAACGCGTCTCAACATAGAGAAAATCTGGGAGACGTTCTGCCTTTTGGGCATGGATTGTCGAAACAAACAGCAACAAAACAAAATAGTTGTGATTCTTTATGAGCATCACCGGAGATTCATCTCCCCGCCATAGATCCATTGAAACACATGCACACCGTTCTTCTTCTTATCCAAAATGTAGATCCGGTCCCTCCAGCAGGCAATATCCACCGGATCCCCAAACGAGACCGCTGTTCCCGATCCTGCTCCAAAATTTCCCAAAATGCTCCCGGCCTCATCAAAAACGAAAACTCCTTTTCTTTCGCCGTCTATGACGAGTATCTCACCAGAACCCATTTTTGTGACTCCTCTGGGATTTTCCAGAACAGATCTGCCAAGATGGAAAAGGTAGTTCCCATGTACATCGAAAACGACCACGCTCCCCTCGTCTTCATCGGATACGTAGACTCTTCCTTGATGGGAAATCGTGATATGAATCGGTTTGATGAGACGGCCGGCCCCGGCATCGAAATCTCCAAAACTGAGTTGTGGATTTCCCAGTACGTCCAATTTCAGGATCCGGTTATTCTCCCCATCCAGACAGAAGAGTTCACCCTGAGACGAGAGATCCACATCCAGAGGAAATCCGAACTGTAAATGTTCAGGCCAATCCTCAGAAGACGAAAAAGAAGCCAGATAGTGAAGGTCCTTGTCATACCGTTCTATGCGTTGATTGAAATGATCCGCCACCAGGACATCCAAACCATTCCGGCTGGAAATCCCCACAGGATGATCGAACTGCTCTCTTCCCCATCCGAACCCACCGATTTCTGAGATAAACACACCCATGGAATTAAATTTTTGGATGCGTTGGTTGCCGGTATCGGTAAAATACAGAAATCCGGCCGGATCCACGGATATTCCCTGAGGTTCATGGAACTGCCCCGGTCCGCTCCCCTTTTCACCCCAGGCACCTAAATATCGAACGAATGAGGGTGAAGCCTTTTCCTGGGCCGGCAAACAAACGCTTCCCGCGATGAGTTGATACAGGATGGAGATTGATAAAAAGAATGATATTTTTCGCATGGGCCTTCTCTCACTTTTAGAATATGAGATGGATTTCTTCGGTTATCCAAGTTAGAAAATGTAACTCCTAAAATCAATAAATAAAAAGGATCATCCTGTCAGACGCTTGCATAACATATTTGATTTAAATGAAATAGAGAAATTTCATATTGTAATTTCCTAAAAAATGTCCATGAACGATTTGCAACCCAAATGAATCATTCAATTCCATTAATTATAATAAGTTAACTTGGACTTTTTTTAAGGTGTCAGTTTTTTGGCACATATATTGCAAATTTGTAAAACACCACTCATTGTCTTAAAAGATTTCATTGGACGTTCTCAGGAGGGAGACAAAAAACGTGAAATCCAATCCCATGTCCACATTTAAAACAAAAGAAAAAGAACTTGTCAGGAAAATCTTAAAGAAACATTTGATTTTATATCCATCATGGTGCAGAGGTATTACAACCGCACTTATTTTATTACTCCCTCTCGTGTTGGTCATCAGGACGCAGCTCCTGTACGCCCAGAGTCAGCAACTCAAATTTGAACACCTCTCCATCATCGATGGATTGTCTCAAAATTCCATCAACTGTATCCTCCAGGACAATAAAGGTTTCATGTGGTTTGGAACTCAGGACGGTCTGAACAAATATGATGGTTATGGCTTTACCATTTACAAACACGACTTCAGTAATCCCAACTCCCTATCGGATAATTTCGTGCTGTCCCTTTATCAGGACAAATCCAACATGATTTGGGTGGGT
>CAZYTI010000899.1:0-2649 GCA_964650065.1 uncultured bacterium | reverse complement strand
AATCCTCTGGAAATAGTCTGCGGCTTCTTCGTACATTCCCAGAGAATCGTAGGTGACACCAATATTGAACATGGCGTCCAACTCGAGGTCTTCCAAATTCGCATCCAGAGATCTCTGAAATGCACCGACTGCTTCTTGAAAAGCTCTCTGCTCAAACTGAAGTTCGCCAAGAAAATAATTGGCCTCTCCTTTAATTTCCACAGGACTATCAGATTCGATTATAATTTTGAAGGCATCGGTTGCCTCAGGGAAGTTTCTTAAAGCCAAATCGCTCTTGGCCATCCAGAGATCTGCTTCTTGTATGAATTCACTCTCGGGAAAATTCGATTTCAGTTCGATCAGTTTACGTTGTCCTTTTAAATACTCTTCCGAGTAATAAAAGCACTTGGCCATGAGAAGGAGAGCATCATCCACGTATTTACTCTCAGGGTACATTTCGATGAGTTTGGATGCTTTTGCCGCGGACCTCTGATAGTTTGTTCTTTCCGGGCCTGTGACTTTCCCCGTGCGATTCTTCAATGTCTCATGATATCCCAACTTATAGTACCGTTTGGCATTAAAGTATATATTGAAGTAGGCACAACTATTTAGCAGAACGATACTTAAGACAAATATGCATTTGAAATGATTTTTCATCATTTTAAACTCCTGCATGGAACCATTCAAATTAAGATGAATAATTGTTTTTGTCAAGAAGAAAGTGAAACTTATCCAATCATGTCACCTCGACCTCATATTTTTTTACATGGAAGCGACAGAACTATAAATTTAACCATCTATTAAACAATTTAGTTTCCTAACACTTAAATCCAATAGTCATAATGCAACTTGCATCTGTGAAAAGGATGTATTATCTTGTTTTCAGTATCATTTTCGAAGAATCCGTGGTGGATCATTCAAACAATAGTACACCCATGCTGACATGGATCAACATTCTGGGATGGACAGGTCTCGTCATCCTTTTTGTGGGATTTCTCACCTTCTTGGTCACATCCTTCAAGGAGAAAAGAAAACGTGCATCCTTCTTATCTCTCTTGATTTTTATTCCCACCCTGGGTCTAATGGCAGTCCTTCTCCTTTACACTTTTCCTCATCGAACTTGGGTACTTTTAGGTATTTTCATACTCATGGGATTGTTTTTTCTTCTGACCACCTTACCCCTCGGTAAAAAATATCGCATGCGCATCATCGGCAATCAGGAACCTATCGATGAGCGAATGGCCATTTTTCACCGATTTCGCCGAATCCAACCGGGAATGACCGAATTCGATTCTTACTATAAAGCGCATCCGGATAAAACTGAATTCGATGAAAAGGTACGATCTCTTCCTCAACTGGGTTATCCCGGATCCAGGTCCTATCATCTCCTCACATCACCATTTATGGTTTCAACTTTTGATGTCCTCGAACGGATGACACGAAATGTGGAATGGTCACCCGATCCCATTGAACAACAGCCTGTTCGGGTCTCACCTCACGAGGTCACTCTGAGGATCAAAGGTTTTGCCAGATACTTGGGGGCAGATCTCATTGGAATAACGAAACTCAATCCGGCCTATGTTTATAGTCACATCGGCCGTTCTCCCGGTGAATGGGGCGCTCCCATATCCCTGGACCACGCGTATGCCATCGCCATCTCTGTCGAGATGGATCATGATATGATCCGGCATGCACCGCACCATGCCACCTCTACAGAAACCGCATATAAATACTTCAAAGCGGCTCAAGTTGCCACTGTGGTCGCCAGATATATCAACTTATTGGGATACGAAGCTCGTGCCCACGTGGATGGGAATTATCGCGTCTTGTGTGTTCCCATTGCCGTGGATGCCGGTCTCGGTGAGTTGGGTCGATCGGGACTGCTCATCACCCCTGAATTCGGTCCCCGTGTCCGTATTTCAATCGTGACGACCAACATGCCTATGACAGAGGACGAGCCCGTTCATTTCGGTGTACAAAATTTTTGTGATTTTTGTAAAAAATGTGCGACCAACTGTCCATCGGCTGCCATCCAATCTCATTCAAAATCCGTCATTAACGGTGTCGAAAAATGGCAGAGTATTCAAGAGTCCTGCTACAAATATTGGCGGATTCAGGGTTCTGACTGTTCCGTTTGCATTCATGTGTGCCCCTATTCTCATCCCAGATCCTTCATGCATAATGCCGTACGATGGGCCATTCGGCGTAATGGACTGACCAGACGGATCGCCCTGTTCTGCGATGACCTTTTCTATGGGCGACGACCCGGAAGTCGTTACCCCCTACCCAACTGGCACGACCAAAGTCCCCTATGATTGTGAATGGTGCTTGAACCTTAATATTATTTTTATTTTTTCTTATTAATAAAGGGAGAAATTTCGTTGAACTCTACTAAAAAAAATAAAAAAATAAAAAGGTTGTTTATTCGTGACTTTGAAGCTGGGAATTACCTGGAAACTTTCTTCATTTCTGCAGTGGCGGCCGTGTTGATCATCCGCCTGTTTTTAGAACTCACCGGTTATCCTCAAATCGGAGGCAGTCAATTACATATCGCGCATATGCTCTGGGGCGGTCTCTTCATGTTGGCTTCCCTCATGATCCTATTCTCTTTTCTCAGTAAGGGCTCCAATCGTCTGGCAGCCATCATCGGAGGTATTGGTTTTGGTACTT
>CAZYTI010000898.1:0-2662 GCA_964650065.1 uncultured bacterium | reverse complement strand
CCGCATGGAACTCAAGGCCAAGAAATTCCTCGGTGCCATCAATGGCTTTGCATTAGGGGGGGGATGTGAGTTTGCCATGGCCTGTGATATCCGGATCGCTTCAGAAAAGGCCAAATTTGGACAACCCGAGGTGAATCTGGGAGTCATTCCGGGATTTGCCGGAACACAGCGATTACCGAGACTGGTGGGATTGGCCAAGGCCAAAGAACTGCTCCTGACCGGAGATCTGATTCCGGCCGATGAGGCATTTCGTATCGGTCTCGTTAATAGAGTGGTTCCGCCTGAGACATTGATGGATGAGTCAGAAGCCCTGGCAAAAAAAATACTGACCAAGGGATCCGTGGCCATAAAAATGGTGAAGGCCTGTGTCAATCGGGGCATGCAAACGGATATCGATACGGCAGCGGCCTTCGAAGCCAGCGCCTTCGGCCTCTGTTTCGCCTCCGGGGAAACCAGGGAAGGCATGAGTGCCTTTCTGGAAAAGCGAGAGGCAAAGTTTAAATAGGGGATGAATAGCATGTGGCTTCTGAGATAGCCATTACCGTGAAACCATAGAGGTGGATCATGAAACGCATCATTTTTAGCTTGTTATGTACATTTTGTCTCCGCTTGAGTGCCTATGCCCAGAATGGATGGGAATGGCAGAATCCCCTGCCCCAGGGAAATGATCTCCTTAATGTACATATGATCGATGGAAGTACGGGTTTTTCGGTTGGCAGGCATGGCACACTGCTCAAGACCATGGATGGTGGATTAACATGGACGGTTCACAACATTGAGATTGAAACCGGTTGGGATGATCCTCCAACCGAACTTGTGACCGATGATTTGAGGTGTATATACTTTGTTAACAATGATGTTGGCTGGATCGTTGGAATGGGCAGCCTCATTTTAAAAACAAATGATGGAGGAGATACTTGGTTTCTCCAAGAGCCGCCCTCCGATTTCGATCCGATGGATCCATTTGACTGGCCAGACATCTATCATTCATATTCTGTCCATTTCGCTGACATCAATACCGGTTGGGCAGTGGGGCATAAAAGTTATTTTGAAGACAACGAATTTAAAACGGGTGGAAGTATTCTTATGACCACGGATGGGGGTGTAATCTGGGTCGATCAGCCCAGTGGGACCGAACATTGGCTCTTTCAAGTCTTAAGTATGGATGCCCAGACGGCCTGGGTGGTAGGTGGAGATTGGAATGCCGCCGTATTACTCAAGACCACAGATGGTGGGACGATCTGGAATCGTGAAGATACGCCCAGTCAAAGAACATTGTCTTCCATTTATTTTCTAGACCCGAATATGGGATGGATCGCCGGAAGCGGATCTATTTTTAAGACGATCGATGGTGGGGATTCATGGACCTCTCATGATGTCGCTACCTTGGGAAGTTTAAATTCAATCGTATTCACTGATGCGAATAACGGTTGGATCGCCGGATCGGTCAATGTGGATCTGGGTGGAATATTTAAAACAACAGACGGCGGAGAGAGCTGGATGGAGGTCCAATCGGAATCCTATTACAATTTGAATTCGATTTGCTTTGAACCGGGAGGAACCGGTTGGATTGTTGGAGACTATGGCACGATACTCAGGACAAATGACAATGGCAGCCAATGGAATTTACAATCCACTGCTAAAGCCGAGAATTTTCATTCAACATATTTTGCTGATTACAATACGGGCTGGGCGGTTGGAAATAATGCTGCCATTTATAAAACGACAGACGAAGGGTTGAGGTGGATGGCACAGAACAGCGGGCTGGCCCATCCGGATTGGGCGTCCCTCAATTCTGTCTGCTTCATCGATGAAAATACCGGTTGGGCCGTTGGATATGATGGATGGCCGGGAAATTCAAGTCCTATCCTCAAGACCACTGATGGTGGAGCATCCTGGATTCAACAACCGAGTGGATCTACCAGGAGTCTTAAGTCGGTTTCCTTCGTGAATGCCACAGCAGGGTGGACGGTTGGATCTTCGGGGAGCATTTATAATACGACCAATGGAGGAACCACATGGACTGATCAAGATCATCCTTTCAGCGGTACCACTAAAACACTGGAATCCGTCCATTTCGTCGATGAGAATCGGGGCTGGATTGCTGCAGGTAATGAAGGTAAAATTCTTTGTACCTCCGACGGTGGGGCAAGCTGGGTCGAACAGAATAGTGGCACGACGGAATGGTTGTATTCGATTTTTTTCGCCGACGAGAATACCGGGTGGACCGTTGGAAGCGATGGTATCCATAAAACCACAGATGGTGGAGAGAATTGGTCTGAGCAAATCCTCCCTGATACGTGGTATAATTTTGAATCGGTTCGATTTGCCGATGCCAGTGTGGGTTATGCCGTTGGGGGCAATGATATTCTTAAAACGACTGACGGGGGAGAAACCTGGGTCGAACAAAAGAATATTACGGACAATTCTCTGAATTGTGTATTTATAGGCGATCCCAATAGGGCATGGGTGGTGGGAGATGGAGGAACCATACTGAATTGGAAATTCTCCGTTCCCAATGCACCGCCAACGATAATCAACATCATCGATTTCAACTTCTTAAATACTGAAAACAACATCATTGACCTCGACTCCTGTGTGACTGATCCGGATCACACACCTGATGAGATGACCTGGCAAGTCACGCCGTCCGATACCAGTC
>CAZYTI010000897.1:0-2666 GCA_964650065.1 uncultured bacterium | reverse complement strand
GTCCGGTGTGATGGATGATGTCCCCACCAATTCCAGTTTACAGTTTCATTTTATTATTCCTTTTGAGTTCCTGCGTCATATTGGCACCAATCTCGACCATTGGGCAGGGTTCAGATATCGAACGTATATTCAGGTGAACAAGACGACGGTTCAACAGGAGATCGCCGCAAAGATTGAAGGCATTCTTCAGGAAAATATCCCGGACTCCAAATCGAGATTGTTGCTGCATCCTCTCAAAGAGATACGACTTTATGACATTGAGGGCGGAGGTGCCATTACCTATGTCACTATTTTTTCCGCAGCTGCGGTGCTGGTGCTGCTTATTGCCTGTATCAATTTTATGAATCTTTCCACAGCCAGGTCTGCCAATCGTTCCCGCGAGGTGGGATTACGAAAGGTGGTAGGCGCCTTTCGCATGGATATTGTCAAGCAGTTTTATGGGGAATCGATTCTCATGTCGTTAATGAGCCTGGCACTGGCCATTTTGCTTGTGGCCCTCTTTCTACCGGCGTTTAATAATCTCTCTGGAAAGCGTTTGACGCTCGAGTTTTTAGGTCGTACTCAAATACTTTCAGGCCTTTTGGGCATTGTATTTCTAACCGGATTCGTGTCGGGTAGTTATCCGGCTCTGCTTTTATCTTCATTTCAGCCTTCAAAAGTTTTAAAGGGCAAATTAAGTAAAGGCGCCAGGGGATCGGTTCTCAGAATTGTGCTGGTTGTCATCCAGTTTTCATTGTCCATTTTTCTGCTCATCTGTTCTCTGGGGATTTCGGGACAGATGGATTTCATCAAGAATAAAGACATGGGCTTCGAAAAAAAGAACCTGATCCATATGCGGACGGGCGATTTGAGTGAGGAAGTATACAGGTCGGTGAAAAATGATTTATTAAAACATCCGGTCATACTCAATGTGACGAGGACCAATGCACCGCTTCTCTGGCTGGGTCTCGAGACGTCAGGTGTTTCCTGGGAGAGACAAAAACCTGATGAGATGATTACTGTCCAAATCCGTACAGTCGATTACGATTATTTGAAAACGTTTGGAATGCGCATGCACTCCGGCCGTTTCTTTTCCAAAGAATTTTCCACGGATGCAACCCAAGGTTATATTGTCAATGAGGCGGCTGTGAAAGCGATGGGGATGACTTCTCCTTTGGGCAAGAAATTCAAATTTCAAGATAGAGAGGGAAGCATTGTGGGCGTCGTCAAAGATTTTCATCATCACTCCATGCATGATGAAATTGAACCTTTGATTTTTCTTATTCAGGATTGGTACAGTTATATGTTTGTCAGAATTGCACCTGGCGGCGCTACGGAAGCCCTCAACGTCATCGAGAGCTATTGGGAACGCATTGATCCGGGTTATCCTTTTTCTTATATGTTTATGGAAGACAGCATAGACAGGCTCTATCGGTCCGAACATCGAACCAGCAGGATCATGAATCATTTTACGTTTCTTGCAGTCTTAATTGCCTGCCTGGGTTTATTTGGACTGGCTTCCTTCATGGCTGCACAACGCACAAAAGAGATCGGTATTCGGAAGGTGCTGGGTGCTCCGGTAGCCAAATTAATCGTTCTGTTATCCAAAGAATTTACCCAATGGGTGCTCATAGCGAATATTATTGCCTGGCCGGCTGCCTATTTTATTATGCGAAAATGGCTGCAGAGTTTTGCCTACCAGACAAATATTCGATTATCACTGTTCCTCTGTTCAGGAATTATAGCCCTTGTTATTGCTTTGATAACAGTTGGTTTTCAGGCAGTGAAGGCCGCAACCGTCAATCCGGCCGATTCTCTGAGGAACGAATAAGTTTATGCCGATAAAGCCGCCCAAAATCTCAAAATGCTTGCTCAGGTTATTTATAGAATATACCGATCATGACTCCCTCATCGGTGATTTCGATGAGATGTTTGAAATATTGTGTCAGGAGAGAGGTCGATTTCGGGCAAGCCTCTGGTATTGGTCGCAAATTTTCAAGGCAATACCTTCATTTATTCGATATCACATCTTTTGGGGAGTATATATGTTTACCAATTATCTGAAAGTGGCCCTCCGAAATCTGAAGAAACAAAAAATCTATTCGTTTATCAATATCTCGGGCCTGGCATTGGGGCTGGCCATATATACGCTTTTTTCATTTCTCTCCGGAATTAGTTTCAAAGCGGATAAGTTTCATGAAAAGGGTAGGAGAATCTTCGGTGTGGTGCAGGTGATTCCTGAAGGGAATCAGGATGAAGACCATACGGCCTATACCTCTGCATCTCTCATGCCGGCCCTGCTGGAAGAATGTCCTGAGATAGAAGAAGGGGTCCGGATCATCCCGGCCGGTCGTATGATCGTCAATCGACAGGAGAGTCGTTTTTCCGAAGATGGGATACAGATCGTAGATCCCGGTTTTTTGTCCATATTTTCGTTCGAGCTGGTGGCCGGCGATCCCTCGAAGGCTCTATCGGAACCATTCAGTATCATTTTAAGCGAGACGAAGGCCATCAAGTATTTTGGTAATGAGAATCCGCTTGGGAATTTTTTAACCCTGAATAATCAAATCGATGTGACTGTTACGGGAATCATTGATCATAAACCGATCATGTCATCCATCCCCTTTGACTTCCTGGTTTCCATGGGAACTGCCCGGGCACTGGGAATAGAATTGGATGACTGGGAG
>CAZYTI010000896.1:0-2667 GCA_964650065.1 uncultured bacterium | reverse complement strand
CTGGGCGTGAACTTTGATGGTTTCGCCATTGAGCAAACGTTGTTTGAGATAATGCCCTTCACGTGCAGGAATAAAGAAACCGAATTTAGGAGTTTCACCGGCCGGATTTCGACGCCCTGTCACTCCTCGCCAGGGGATCTGCAGGGGATCGAAATAGGGGCGTTTTGCATAGGCAATTGCCACGACACCTTCCGCTTCCTTTTCCAGACATGCCAACCGATGGACATTGCTGATGCTTCCTTCTGTAACCACGATTTTTCCAGCCACATCCGCCCGATCGATTTCTTCCTTTGTACCACGGCCAACCCAAACCAGATCCGCCTTGACATCGGCCGAACGGCTGCCCTGGGCCAGCATGGCGGT
The DNA here is from genome assembly GCA_964650065.1 of uncultured bacterium. Classification (GTDB taxonomy): domain Bacteria; phylum Zhuqueibacterota; class QNDG01; order QNDG01; family DSAB01; genus CAZYTI01. The sequence goes on along the minus strand of CAZYTI010000896.1, from coordinate 2,304 downwards.
CATGTCCCGATATGATGCCAGTTTCCGTCGTCCCGGGCTGACTTCCCAAAGCTCGCCCTTGATGCCATCCCATACCTCCCGTCCCGGAAAACGAACGATTTCAGCACCGGGAATTCCATATCGTTTCAGTTGATCGTAAATATACTGCGATTCATAGAAGGTGGATGCATATTCGTCCGAAAGTCGATCTTTGTTATAACCACCGGTTTCCATAATGGTATTCCAGGCGGTCTCACCAGACGATTCGCCGACAATCTCATCCATCTGCTCCTGTGGAATCAATGTCCAGTACAGCCATGGATTCAGTTGAGCATTCGTATGAGTAATTGTTATAAATAAAAAAGCGGTTGAAAGAGTAACAATTCGTTTCTTCATTTTCGCCTCCATGATGATTAATTCAAATTATGCAACGACTTCCGTATACAATTTATACAGATTTAATCCCATTACTTTAACACAACTTGTTTCGAAACATTACCGGCTCGTTGGGAAGTCACGGAAATATTTAATACAGATTTTTTTGAACCCTTCTTAACACGAAGTAGATATGTCGATTTCTCACTTTCAGAAAATCCTTCAATCTTCCCAAGTTTCACTTTTTCTTCACCGTATAGAATTTCGACATTTTTATTGGGTTCAAGCTCAAGTAAAGTCGGTTTGAGTGTTTTCATTTTATTTGCCTGTTCTGTAACTGTAGGTAAAAAACCGGCATTCTTGACAGTAATATCGAGTTGAAAAATTCCACCTTCCTTATCGACGACTTCGATATCACCGAACTCTAATTTTGGTGCAAGACCCGCCAAATAGATGACAAAATTATTTCCCATTTCACATTCTATTTGAATGAGCTCTCCCTCGGGCGGGCTAATTTTTGTCCTTGGCCAGCCTCCAATATCAACTTCACCAAGAGTAGGATGATCGTAAGAATGCCAGTCTACAAATACTTTTCCGTCCATCTCCTCATCATTCCATTTGAGTCTTTCCTCTTCGGTAACTTTCAGATCCTTATCGTAATCGGGTGCGGCCCAGTGTTCGTCCGCCATGGAAAAAATCCCGAAAATATTATATGTGGTTTCCAGCGAACTTCCCCATGCAAAATAGCCACGATCAGGATGATTTTCTTCAGCGGATATGAAAAAATCATTTCGTGTAAATGATCCCTTGTCTTCAGGGTACATACCCGCAGGTGCATTCCTGATCTTGCCATCTTTGTCCCGATATATTTGGGACCTTTTCTTATTGCCGGAGCCCCTTGGCCAATTCCAATTATATACGGATGTCGCTAAATTCCAGGTTGAATGTTCGAGACTCCTGGCGCCGACGATCTTATATAATTCAAGGTCGTTTTTGTTTTCGAATTCTGCATCCGACTGTGTTGACGGAGGTAATAGTATCACGCGTCCACAACAGTGGTGCTGAACATAAATAGCAATATTGGGATGATCGGCAATAAACCGGTATTCGGCCATGGTCACGGATTCCTCCAGAGGATACTTCCCCGAACCTCTCTGGGAAGTGCTGTTTTGCCAGTTTGCCGGATAATTTCTGTTAGATAGAAATCCGGTACGATAGCTGTCCTCGTTAATTTTTCCATCTCCATCATTATCAATCCCTTCAGTATACATCTTGTAAAGCTTTTCACCGCTGTCATCCGGTGCTTTTCGGGTCATGATCCTCGGATCCTTATCCGAAATTTTCATGGTTCCCTTTGGATCTAACTTCCTCATTCGAACGATGATGCCGTCACCGTCGAGATCCTCGGGAGGATCTTCGTCGAATTTAAAATCACCATCATTGTCAAAAGGATTGGGATCTTCACCGGCAGGTTTGCCTGTTAAATAGGCCTCGGCGCCATCCACATCGAGTCTCGGCACGATATACCAGACCAGGTTGTCGACAATTCTTGTGACATTTTCATCCTTGCCATAATTGTCAAGAAGATGCCAGATCGTATAATTACAGGACATGGACGCGATAACTTCGCCTGCATGGATTTGATTCAGGAAGAAACCGGGTTTTTCCAATTCTTCACCTGTTTCAGGATTATGGATAACAAGCATCCATACATCCCTGCCCATTTGCGATTTGCACATCGACCTTAATTCAGTAAATTTCGGAAAGGCCTTGTTGATGTCCTTCAAATAATCTGTCAGCTCGTCGTGAGTGTAATAATGGTAAAAATCGTACTTCCCTAATGGCATCAATTTCTCCGTCTGTGAAAAAGCCGATGAAAAAATAAACAGCGTTAAAAGAGCAATAAAAACGAATAATGACATTTTGTTTTCCATGGGTTTTCTCCTTTTT
>CAZYTI010000895.1:0-2671 GCA_964650065.1 uncultured bacterium | reverse complement strand
TTCTCATCTCGCACAACACGCTTCCCGATAAAAAACATCGGGACAGGCGCCATAATTCCTTTGCCATAATTTCCCCGAAATAGTTCCTTTGCGTCCAGAAAAATCAGGTCCGTTTACATGACGGAATCAGTGCATCTCACAACGGCTAATTTATCTATTACATCGTGTGGTTTAATTATAATATGATTGTATTCCCACAGATTCTCTTTGTTTAACCAGGAACCAGTAGCCAGTAACCAGCAACAAGTATTTATCGGTTTCAGACGAAACTTCTCTAGATATTATTGTACACCCTTGACCTGCATCCGTACTGCATAGAGGGATGTTCTGGCTGTGATAAATAGCATTCGCCGGTCCCTGCCCCCGAAGCAGACATTGGCCGGCCTTTCGGGGGTTTCAATCCTTGCACTCAGGGATCCGTCGGGATGATAAACTTCCACCACATCGGTTGTCAGGTACACATTCCCTTTCGCATCGATGGTCATACCATCGGAACCCCGGGGAGCGAACAGAGATTTATCCTGCAGTAGTCCATCTTCATCGATCCGGTACACCCATGTGGAATCTGTCCCTGGATCCGTTACATAGAGTGTTTTACCATCAGGCGTTCCGATCAATCCATTGGGCCTTCGCAATTCTCGGTCCACAAGGAATGCTTCAGATCCACCCTTGGGAAGATAATAGACACCTTCCCAATCCAATTCCAGTTCCTCAGGTTGCTTTCCATAGGCGGGATCCGTGAAGTAAATACCCCCATCGGGATGGAGCCAGAGGTCATTGGGTCGGTTGAAATGTTTAGACTGATAGTGGTTTGCGAGTACTGTGATTCGTCCTTCCGGAGTCATGGAAGTCATTTGCCGGTTCTCCCCCTCACAGGCCAGCAGGTTCCCATCCCTGTCGAAGAACAATCCATTGGCGCCACCCGAATGCTCACGCACCAGTTTGAGGGCATCGTTTGTGGTCCATTTGTGAATACGGTTGTTGGGGATATCGGTGAAAAAAACATTGCCGTCCTTGTCGGCGGCCGGACCTTCTGTAAACAGGAATCCATCGGCGAGTTTTTTCACTTCGGCATCCTGGAGAATCACCGAGTCTGGGCCGCAACGAAAGAGGATTGACCCTGCGAAAAATAGATGGAGTGCCCACATTATCTTTCTAACTGAAGGGTACTTATTCATATTGTCTCCTTTCCTAAACAAGTTCACTGAGTCCCCGAAACAGATTATGCCGGCATAATTGAATAATGATATTGATCCCCACTGGGTATCAGGGATTCTCTTCCCATTTCACAGGTTCACGATTGACCCTAATGGGTAATAGCCATTCGATTTAATGTTTCCAAGAGGACTTCTGGTTGCTCAACGCTGATCAACACCCCATAACCGTTGCAGGTCGGAATATGTAGGACCCGTGTTGGATCAGTTACAAATGCGAGCATTTTACCCCGTCCGCTTCGGAACCATCCGGCTCTATACCCGGGCATCCGGGAGCTGCTCGTACCAAATCTCAGTCTGTATTCTGAAAGAGCGTTCATATTGACGGAATGCGCTTCTCCGAGTCTAAGCACATCGAAGGGAATCATACGCCCATAAATATTTCCTGTAATTCTAAGGCCTGCCGGCGAGACTTCAAACTTGGTGTTTCGGGAGGACATGGAAATGAAGTAGATGAATATGATCAAACCGACCATAACCACACAGAAAATCGAAAACCCCCACATCGGACCTGAAGAAGCGGGTACGATTGGGAAAATTTGCTTCATAAGGATCTCCTTTTGTTTATGAACTCAGGAACCTATCAAACTTACTGTCGAATAACACTGCCGTTAAACCATCCCCGGTACAATTGGAAACTGTGATAAACATATCCGGTATGCCTCCGTAGAGCGCTACAAACATGGTGATAAAACTGGCTTTCAACGATTCGTCGAAACCGAGGAGGGAGGCAATCAATGTGGCCGTCCACAAAGCGGATCCCATACCTGCAGGCAGTCCCGGTGCAGCGATTGTGAACAGTACAACGGCAGGCCATATAATCAGCATAACCATCCAGCTAATCTCCAGTCCGAAAATAGTTTTGAGTAAAATCGGTACAAATGCGATGTTCATGAGGGCACTGCCATTCATATTGGTCACGGCTCCGAAGGGGATGACAAAATCGGCCACTTCGTTTCGAACCCCATATTTTTTAATGTTTGTTAAATTTATCGGTAAAGTAACCAAAGATGATATGGTACCCGCAGCGAAAATGGCCGTGGGAAGAAAATATTCTGTAATTAGTTTCATAATATTTCGTTTGATTATAAGTTTTACAATGACAAAAATATATGACAGGGACCAAAGAGAACATAGGACAAAAGTATAGAAAACCATCTTGAGGAAATGTTCCATGCCCAGCTTCGGTCCGAATTTTACACCAATTGTGACACCCAGGCAGAATAAAATCGGAATAAGAAAATAGCCGAGGGCTTGTCCCATCTTTCTGATGGCTATCTCGATCTTTGATAGAAGAAAAAACAGAGGCCTTATCCAAACAGCGATTACACCTATAATAATGGCAAATACAATGGCCAGCAGAGGAAACGAAGCACCACTCCCCTCTCCAAAGACCCGAAACATCCCAATAGCCACGGACAATAAAACGGACTCTTTCCCGGAGAATGGTAATCGAA
>CAZYTI010000894.1:0-2672 GCA_964650065.1 uncultured bacterium | reverse complement strand
GTGAGTATTATCGTCAGATGGGCCAGGAGGAGGACATCCAGACCCATCTGACGATAATACTCACCCAAGGTTGTGGCCGTGTACACGGAAGCTTCCCTGGCAGCAACAGGCATCGAGCTGGTATTTGCAATGATGATCGTCCGCTCCATCAAAGACCGACCGGTTCTCGGATCAACCAATGCAGGGAATTCCCGCATGGTTTCTACAATTTCACCGGCCCGTTCACCACACGCTGAAATAATGACGATATCGACGTCTGCATAACGACTCATAATCTGCTGAAGAACCGTCTTCCCCGCTCCAAAAGGACCCGGAATACAGTAGGTTCCACCTTTGGCCACTGGGAAGAAAGTGTCAATGATCCGAACTTTTGTTGTCAGGGGCTCGAAAGGCATCCGTTTTTCCTTATAAGTCGTAATCGGAATTTTCACAGGCCAGTCGAATTCCATCGACAATTTGATATGGGATCCCTTTTCATCTTTCAGCTCTGCAATTGTGTCCTTGACAGTATAGTCACCTTTTTTTTCTATATTTACAACTGTATGTTCACCCTGCAAATGAAAGGGAACCATGATGTAGTGTTTGAATTGGGTTTCCGGCACACTTCCCAGCCGATAACCGGCAAAAACTTTATCCCCCTTTTTTATCGTTGGTGTGAAATGCCAAATGCGTTCAGTATCCAAGGCTTCCAAAATGACACCCCGAGGCAGGAAGAAGCCGTGTACCTCGGCAATTTCCGGCAAGGGATTCTGCAAACCATCGTATATTTGGCACAAAAGTCCCGGACCCAGTTGAACCGATAGCATTTCGCCGCTGAACTCAACCTTTTCGCCTACCTTTAATCCTTTCGTACTCTCAAAAACTTGGAGGTAAGCGAGATCATTCTGGATACGAATGACCTCGGACTTGAGTCGTTCAATGCCATGGATAGCGAAACCGACTTCATTCTGTGAAATGTGCCCCTCGAAAGCAACTGTCAGCATATTACCATTGATGCCTTTGATGGTACCGGTTCGTTTTTTCATTCCATCGTCCCAATCATATTTTCAGTAAAAAATAATTTAACTTTTAGCCATTTGTGTGGAATCGTCTTCACGCACAATCCACTCATCCAGGGTTTGAATCGTTACAATATTTTTAAAATTTTCCAATCCTTTTTCTTTATTGAAGAGTGATAATTTCTCTAAAATTTGTAATTTTAGAAGATAGATACTTAAAAATGCAAAATCAAAATGATGCTCTCTTCCCAACTCCTCCAAGAATTGCCATCGGAACGCAAGGAGACGTTTTTCAACATCCAGAGGATTGCCCTCTTTTAACATGGTGACCGGAAAATGAACCGGTTTGATTTCTTGTCCCTTTTTTATTGATTCACGCCATAATGCCAGGTCAGAGCGAAGCTGATACTCAAATTTTTGATAGCTCTTTAATACGTGAGGCATTTTTTGTTCCGTCGAAGTCTCATCAAATCGAATCTGAGTGAGAAGATCATAATCCCGTCTCGACAACCATTTCTTAGCTTCCATTAAAAAAAATTCAACATTCATATAAGAAAATTTATCCAAATAGAGGATTGGAAGCTGAGATATGAGATAGTAAAATTTATCCATATTACTTATCCAGAATTTCTCTCACTCTCGGATTTAAAAACATGACCAACAGTTGCGTAATACTCTCGTCAGAAAAATCATAATAGGTATCTTCACCTTTTATACCTATCCGAAATCCTTTGTCAAAATCACTGCTCGGCTTGATGGAAATGGACTCTCTAAGTTCTTCCCTGAGACCCTGAAATAAAAACTTCTCTAACTTCTGTATTTCATTCTTATTGAGCACAATTTCTACTTGTGGATTCTCAGTCCATTGAGCGATAATCATCAAAATAATCTCTTTGAGCAAATCTGGTTTCAGGACATCCGAGACCTCTCTTTTAAACACACTGTCAAATAAGGAAATGAGTCGTTCTTTCAACAACAACACTGAGTCTCGGGCCGCCTGTTGCAGGGCCAATCTTGAATTCTCCTCTAATTTTGAGGATTGATTCTTGGCATCCTCCACAAGCGACGCTGCTTCTTTTTTGGCCTCGGTAATGATCAAATCTGCTTCACGCCTGGCCTTTTTCAAAATCTCATCCGAAGCTTGCTGGGCGCCGTCAACACCTTCTTTTTTTAATTTTTCGATCAGATTTTCCAGTTTAACTTCCATCAAATCACCCTCTTCTATCTTTGGTCACTTGAATTCACCAATCCGGTCTGCACATTTTTCAGAAAATATCCGGCTAATGAACCAGACCCTCTGACTCCCGCTCCCCTGGAGAAGCCTCACTTTTACTAACAATTCTAAAACTTAAATGCAAAAAACACACCACCATATACAGACAGGAAATCTGCATGATCGATTACGATCAACTTTAGTGGTATGCTTAAAAGGTCCAAACAAGGAAATGTTAATGTCCAAAATACCATTTATCTCATGAAGACATTATGGAGTATGATTTTTACTATGGGAAAAATACCGCGTGAACGGATAATTATTCCACACTCTCCTTTTCAATCTTATCCTCTGGGTAGTTTACCTTCCCTTCTTTCATCTGACAACTGCCATTAAACAGTGCACCTTCATCGACAACCAATCGGGTCGCTTTAATATCCCCAAAGACAGATGATTTCGAT
>CAZYTI010000893.1:0-2678 GCA_964650065.1 uncultured bacterium | reverse complement strand
TCATTGACACGATAGATCTCATCCAATGCAGCCAATCCTTTGTTTGTCAGTTTGTAATACCGCTTGCTCAATCCCCGTCTTTCCTCAGTGACCTCACCAATGTAGTTATTGAGATATCCCCGTTTTGTCAATCTATCCAGAGGAAAATAGACCCCGCCCAGAGACAATTTCTTACCGGTCACTTCCCCGATGTGTTTGTAAATTGTAGTCCCATAGGCATTCTCACCCAATTTCCATACGGAAATTAAAATGAGTTCCTCCAATTTTGTCAATATCTCCATCCAAGACCTCTCTTGTGAGTATTTTCTATATTTTAGAATACGTTCTTAAATAAAAAAGGTTCCACAATAAAAAAGCGTCCAAAAAAGATGGACGCTTTTTTTTAAAATCATCATTCATCGATTATCGATCACAGTTGCCCATTCTTCCAGTCTCCTGATCGACCGATATCCTTCCGGAGTAAGGTACATCAGGTTATCAGAAAATCAGTCGGCAGGAGATCAGGATACCAGAATATCAGAAAAGTCATTCCCCTGATCCTCAGATACACTGGTATCCTGCCCACTGATGCCCTGATCTTCTGATCTGCTTTTTCACCATTCATCTTCTTCACCTTTTACCGATTACCTACTTCCTATCTCCCTGCTCCCAAACACCCGGGGTTTATCCCTTCCGTTCACCGTATACCGTTTACCGTTCACATTCTTTTCACCGTTCACCTTTTTTACCAATCACCACTCACCAATTTTCATTCGTACTTCAGAGCTTCGACCGGATTGGCCCGGGCCGCCTTAATCGCCTGAAAGCTGACTGTGAGCAATGAAATCAAAAATGCCAAGCCCCCGGAAAAGGCGAATATCCACCATCCGATATTAACACGATAGGCGTACCCTTGGAGCAGCTTGTTCATCATCAGATAACCCAGGGGCCATGCAACGATATTGGCAATCACCACCCATTTTGTAAATTCTTTGGCAAGCAGTACAATGATCCTTTAAATCGATGCCCCTAACACTTTTCTTATCCCGATTTCTTTTGTTCTCTGTTCGGCAGTAAAGGCGGCGAGTCCAAATAATCCCAAACAGGAAATGGATAGGGTTAAAAAAGTAAATGTATTGATAACTGTCTCGACACGTTGATCCGACCGGTATATTCTATCGAAATGTGCATCGAGGAATTGAAATTCAAAAGGGAATTCTGGGACTAAGCGCTGCCATGTTTTTTCTATATTATCGATTGTATTTGAAACCTCACCTGATTTTAGTTTAATCATGAGATAACGATATTCTCTTGGACTGCTGTATATCACCAACGGATCAATCTTCTTATGAAATGAACGAAAATGAAAATCTTTTATAACACCAACGATTCTCGCCGACAGGACACGCTTCCCCACTGGCGATTCCATACCCATGATGTGGACCGCCGTTTCATTCACGATGATACCATCTGCCGTATCTGCAGTAAATTCTCGAGAAAAAAATCGACCCTCCGCCATCTCCATCTGAAGGGTATTCAAATAATCGTAGTCTACAGAAAGCAAATAAATGAGAAATGAATCATCGAAATTTCGTCCTTCCCAGTCGTTGAGAGCCACTGATGAGCCCGCAGAGGTCGGAAGATTGGATACCGCCGTTGCACTGAGAATGCTGGGATTTTTCCTAAATTCGTTCTTCAAAAGATCGATTTTTTGATATACATCACCCTGGAGACGGAGACAAACCACCTGTTCCTTATTGTAACCCAATTTATGATTTCGGATGAAACTGAGCTGACGGTTTATCACAATCGTCCCGATGATTAACGTAATTGTTAAGACAAACTGCACAGTCACCAATATTTTACGAAAGATTGAACTTTTTGTCCCCGCTTTCAAGGTTCCACTCAAGACTTTCACGGGCTGGAATGAGGAGAGGAACAAGGCGGGATAACTGCCTGAAATCAATCCGGTGACCATGGCCGTTCCAATCAGTATCAGGAAAATAGTCAGATTTTGAGTAAAATGAATGGACAACTGTTTGCCGGAGAGTGTGTTAAATGCCGGCAAGAATATCCGGACAAGGATGCCCGCAATTATTAGAGCGACAAAGGATAAAAGCATGGTTTCCCCGTAAAACTGACCGATAATGTTCTTCCGATCTGCCCCGACAACCTTTCTCAGCCCTATCTCCAGGGCTCGTTTTCCGGACCGCGCTGTTGCTAAATTCATAAAATTGATGCATGCGGTAACCAACACAAATCCTGCAATGACAGAAAACAGGATCACGATTCGAATATCGCCGGTTCCCCCAAAAGTGATCGAATGCAAGTGAATATCCTGAATCGGTTGTAAATAAATAGTAGCAAATATATCATCATAGTGTTGCTTAATGATTTCCGAAATCTTTCCATTGACATCGGCGCTGCTCGCATTTTTATCCAATAACACATACGTCCTGCAAAAAAAGCTGTCCCAACCTTCATTGCGTCGGCCAAAATCCTGAACGGTTTGAAACGGAATCACAAAACTGAATCTCAAATGAGAATTTGAAGGAATATTTCGAATCACACCGGTTACCTGAAAATCCAGGCGGTTATCCACCCGGATCGTTTTCCCCATTGGATCCTCTGCTCCGAAATATTTAGAGGCCATTTCTTCCGTAATGACCATACTATACGGATCGGATAATACCGTTTTC
>CAZYTI010000892.1:0-2678 GCA_964650065.1 uncultured bacterium | reverse complement strand
CCGGATCGCGAAGAGGGATCACGATTGTTGAGATACCCCCATGTTTTAAACCCCCTTGTTCCGTATCTGTGCCGGGGATGGATATCTTCTCCTCGATCTTGTGTTCGATCCTCCCCCTGGTTCCATTGAATACAATATAATACCCCTCCCAGGCATTAAAGGCGTTAACAGAATAACAGAGCGTGACATGATTATCATACTCCACCAGGACGTTCATGGTATCTTCGATATCGATATCCGGCCGAAAAACACATCGGTCTCGAAAATACCCATCGTATTGCTCGTTATCCAGATAGAGTGCTTTTAAGCCGCTATCCGCTGACAGATCAAGCTCGAATCCACACCGGTCCTTCTCGGGACAGGTATGACACCGCTCATGGTGGCTCTCGAGCCCAAAACGCCTGACCATTCGGGGGGTGTAGAATTCCCGCTTTCCCGTGGCAAAAACCGAGACCGGGATAGCCGAAAGCCACCAGTTGACCAGATCGAAATGATGGGTCGCCTTGTGAACCATCAGTCCACCGGAAAATTTCTTTTGGCTGTGCCACCTTCGAAAATAATCCGCGCCATGGAGAGTATTGAGCATCCAATGGAAATCCACCGACAGGACTTCTCCAATGATACCACTCATCAAGATATCCTTGACCTGGGTACGGGGAGGTGAATACCGGTAATTAAATGTCACTGTACATTGTTGACCGGTTTTATTTTGGGTATCGATGATTTTCTGGCATTTCTTTTGATCGATGGTCATGGGCTTTTCAGTAATGACATCACACCCCATTTCCATGCCCCGTATGAGGTATTCGTGGTGAAACCCATCAACGGTCGTCACGATGATTTTATGGGGTTTGGTTTCATCAATCATCCTGTCGAAATCTTTTGCATCATAGATGGAGGGTGGTTCCAAACCCGTGGTTTCACGGGATCTTTTCTGTGCCAGCTTCAACCGACCCGGATTCACATCGCACAGGCCCACCAAATCACAATCGCTGGTATAATCTTTTTCAATGGCCCTCTGATACATACGGGAACGGGAGCCGGTTCCCACGATGACAAAACGTTTTTTTGTTACAGGACCGAAATCCGCACGGGTGTTTGATGTTCCGGCCAAAATGGCACCCGCACTCAGCATTGCAGACGATTTCACAAAATCTCTTCGTGTAATATTTTTTGTTCTACTCATAGCAATCCTTGGATCATTGATAAAACATCGTTTTAAAAACCGTCCAGAAGACCCGTGAATACCCTATACTTTCTCGGGGACCACAAAGGGATATCGATAATCTCGGGTGAGGTAGCCGTTGGCAATTTCATCGTTCACAAATCTTTCGCTGTGTGAATCGAAGTGCAACTCTCTCTCTAATCGATTGGAAATATTTGCAAGATGGCACATGACCGTGGACATATGCCCTTCAATGATATCCGCGTTGCATTTCATCAGGTCATTGGACCGCACGGCGTCGATAAAATTACCAAAATGGGAAGACCCCCCGGCACCAGCCAGGTTGGCCGGATCGGCAGCCGCCTCTTTGCTTGAATAACTCGGCCCCGGCTCATTTTTCCGACCCATGTAGGTTTTCCAATCGTTCCCATTCAAGTGCATCCAGCCTTCCGTACCGAAAAAGAGGTTTCCAATTTTGATGTCGTCTTCGGCGTTGGTGTGGAGACCGCGTACTTCAAATTGAATGATCTTTCCGTCATCGTACTCGAATGTCGCCAATTGTGTATTTGGAGTCTCCTGATCCGAATCGAAGGCGTAATATCCACCCGCACATTTGATTTTTTCGGGATGCTCTTTTTTATTCATCCCCCAGCGTGCAATGTCCATTTGATGCGGTCCCTGATTCCCAATGTCAGCACAACCAAAATCCCAGAACCAATGCCAGTTATAATGTACGTAATTGGGATTATAGGGGCGCCAGGCCGCAGGGCCCAGCCATAAATCAAAGTGGAGACCTTCGGGAACCGGACCATCGGGTTTTTTCCCAATAGAATCTCGTGGTTTGAAACACAATCCTTTGGCCATGTACACGTCTCCCAGCTTCCCTTCATGTAAGAATGCCATGGCCTTTTGAACTCCGGTAATACTTCGATTTTGCATCCCCACACTGACGATTCGATTGTAACGGCGGGCAGCTTCCACCATCTTCCGTCCTTCCCAGATGTTATGGGAGGTCGGCTTTTCCACGTAGACGTGCTTACCGGCCTGACAGGCCCATATGGTGGCCAAAGCATGCCAATGATCCGTGGCTGCGATCGATATCGCATCAATATCTTTATCCTCAAGTACGCGACGAATATCGACTTCGGTCTTGGGCGCCTTACCCTGTAACTCTTGAAGCTGCTCTACCCGCTCAGGAAAGAGTCTCTCATCCACATCACAGAGTGTTTTGACATGGACCCCTGGAATTTTTGCCCACTCTCTAAAATGTCCTCTCCCTCTACTTCGAATTCCCATCACTGCCATGTTAATTCGGTCATTTGCACCCAATACCTTCTCGGTTCGTACTGGACCCAAAACGGCCCCGGCCGCTGCAATCCCGGCAGCGGATCGATTCAAGAAATCACGGCGAGAAAGTTCCCTGTTTTTCTTCATATAGTCCTCCAAAAATTAGCTGCCCCTATTGTTAAAAATTAACCACAGAGCACACAGAGAAATTATTAATATTATTTAA
>CAZYTI010000891.1:0-2680 GCA_964650065.1 uncultured bacterium | reverse complement strand
ACCATGAGTAATATTATCCACTCTACGAGAGAGCTGCCCATTGATCATTCCAATCCGTTTTTTGACTTTGATCCCAATAAATGTGTGATATGTGGTATTTGTGTGCGGACATGTGAAGAAATACAGGGTGTGTATGCGCTTGATTACGCGAACCGGGGTTATGATACAGTAATAAGCACTTTTAACAACAATTCCTTCATTGAATCGGAGTGTGAATCGTGCGGTGAATGTGTGATTCGATGCCCGGTGGGTGCTTTGGCTATAAAGCAATCTCAAAAACCCGCGCGAGAAGTGAAAACCACCTGCCCCTATTGCGGTGTTGGCTGTAATTATTATTTGGGTGTGAGGGGAGACAAAGTGGTCAGCGCCAGGGGAGACCGGGAAAGCGTGGTGAATAAAGTAAATCTCTGTGTAAAAGGGCGATTTGGATATGAATTTATCAATCATCCTGAGAGATTAAGGATCCCATTAATTAAAAAGAATGGGGAGTTTGTTGAATCCACCTGGGATGAGGCCTTGGATTTAATTGCAGAGAAGTTCTCGCAGAATAAAAAAGAAAAGTTCGCGGTGTTTTCATCGGCAAGGTGTACGAACGAAGAGAATTATCTGATCCAGAAATTTACGCGTGCGGTGATGGAGACAAATAACATCGATCATTGCGCGCGTCTTTGCCATTCACCATCAGTGGCCGGCCTGGCACAAAGTTTTGGCAGTGGCGCCATGACCAATTCCATTAACGAAGTACCGGAAGCGGCATCCATTTTTGCTATCGGCACGAATACGACCAACACCCATCCTGTGCTTGGGCTGAGGGTGAAAAAGGCGGTCAGAAATGGGGCGAAATTAATCGTGGCCAATCCCAAAGAGATTGATTTATGCCGTTTTGCCGATATCTTTCTACAACACCGGCCCGGTACCGATGTGGCCTTGATGATGGGAATGATGCGGATTATCGTTGAAAAAGGATTGCACGATATGGCTTTCATCGAAAGCCGGTGTGAGAATTTTAATGCCTTCAAAGCATCCCTGGACAATTTTGGCCTGGATTTTGTCGAACGCACCACAGGAGTGCCGGGAGAGAAGATCACGGAAGCAGCGCTTGTGTATGCTTCCAACAAGCCGTCTTCCATTCTCTATTCCATGGGTATTACTCAACACACTCATGGTACGGACAATGTGCTGGCAACCAGCAACCTCGCATTGTTAACAGGGAATGTAGGCAAACCTTCGACAGGCGTCAATCCGCTGCGTGGCCAGAACAACGTCCAGGGCGCCTGTGATATGGGCGCTTTGCCCAATGTCTATCCTGGCTATCAAAAGGTTAATGATCCCGATGTGAATAAAAAATTTGAGAAGGCTTGGGACGGTAAGTTAAGTGATGCACCGGGACTCACACATACTGAAATTGTCGACGCTATATCCGATGGCGAAATCAAAGTGCTTTATCAGGTGGGTGAAAATCCAGTGATTAGTGAAGCCAATTCCAGGCATGTCGAAGAAGCCTTTGATAAATTGGATTTCTTTGTGGCGCAGGATATTTTTCTTACGGAATCGGTTCAGTTTGCGGATGTGGTTTTGCCGGCGGCCAGTTACGCAGAAAAGGAGGGCACATTTACCAATACAGAACGCAGGGTGCAGCGTGTAAGAACGGTGATCCCACCTGTAGGGAATTCCCGTCCTGATTGGCAGATTGTCTGTGAGATTGCCAAACGCATGGGCAGGAATGATTTTAATTACAGTGATGCATCGCAGATTATGGATGAGATTGCATCTGTTACACCTATTTATGGTGGTATTTCATTCGAACGCATTGAGAAGGATGGAATTCAATGGCCGTGCTTAGATAAAAAACACCCTGGAACAAAATACTTGCATTCGGAACGTTTTGCTACGAGTAGCGGAAAAGGCAAATTTATGCCCCTCACATATAAACCATCTGTTGAACTTCCGGATCAGAAATATCCTTTGCTGCTCACAACCGATAGAAGCCTTGTGCATTATCATACCAGTTCGATGACAGGCAGGGTTGAAGGCTTGAAGATTTTAGAGAGTCATGAATTATTACGAATAAATCCCAAAGATGCGGTCGAATTGAATCTTGAAGAAGAAGAAGAAGTCTCAGTGATTTCCCGCAGGGGAGAGGTTAAAGTCAAAGTCAATATTACGGATATATGCCCTGCAGGCGTGGTGTCTTTGACATTTCATTTTCCTGAAACGCGAACAAATATTTTAACAAGCCCGGCGCTCGATCCTGTGGCCAAAATTCCTGAGACAAAAGTATGCGCTGTTAAAGTTGAAAAAATAAAATAAATGAAATATAGGTGATTTTGATTCCAAATTATAGACTGTCACCAAAATGTCACTATTTTCATTAGAAATTGTACTATTATCAACAAAATTTGAATTTTTCCCTTGATTTATAAGGAATAAAATTTTATACTATTAAAGAGTAAGGGGCCGAACACTTTTATCAATTTATCAACATTAGGGGAGATGCAAGATTGTTTTAGTGGAGGCAACTTGATAAAATGTATTTATTAGGGTAGCCGATTTCAATTGGATAGATAAATCCTGTGAACTCGGCTTTTTTGTTGTAATATCATGTAATCTGTCATTTTGACAACAATGATATCAGAACCGTCCAAGAGCTATTGGGCCACCGTAATGTGAATACGACGAT
>CAZYTI010000890.1:0-2691 GCA_964650065.1 uncultured bacterium | reverse complement strand
AAAGACCCAAGTTGTGGTCCAGGGAATAACCGGGGGTGAGGGTACGTTTCACTCCAAACAGATGATTGAATACGGAACGAATATCGTGGCTGGAGTGACACCGGGGAAAGGGGGAACCACTCACGAAGGTGTTCCCGTCTTCAATACAGTTTCAGAAGCGGTGAAAGCAACGGGCGCCAACGCATCCGGTATCTTTGTTCCGCCGCCCTTTGCGGCCGATGCGGTCATGGAAGCTGCCGATGCGGGCATACGCGTCATTGTGTGTATCAGCGAAGGTATTCCGACGCTGGATATGGTCAAGGTGATGACCAATCTGGAGGGTCAGGATGTACACGTTGTCGGACCCAATTGTCCCGGCATAATTACGCCGGGGAAGTGCAAGATCGGAATCATGCCGGGATTCATTCATGAACCGGGGAAGATCGGCGTGCTCTCGCGTAGCGGAACGCTGACGTATGAGGCTGTCGATCAATTAACCAAGGTCGGTTTGGGCCAGACCACGTGTATCGGTCTGGGCGGTGATCCGATTGTAGGTACCCGTTTCATTGATGGATTGAAGCTGTTCAAAGACGATGCCGAGACCGAGGGTGTTGTTCTCATCGGTGAAATTGGCGGCACGGACGAGGAAAATGCAGCTGAATACATCAAACAGGAATTCAAGAAGCCTGTTGTGGCATTCATAGCAGGAAGGACGGCACCGCCTGGGAAACGTATGGGACATGCCGGGGCCATCATCGCCGGTGGAAAAGGAACGGCCAAAGAAAAAATCGATGCATTGAGAAATGCCGGTGTGACTGTGGTCGATTCGCCCGGAGAGATCGGGGCTACCATGAAGAAAATTCTGGAATAATGTCCTCGCTTCCGGAGTTCCCTGGTTGTTTTGTCTGTGGTAGAAAAAATGAAAGGGGACTGAAATTAACTTTCTCGGTTGAAAATGGGGGTGTGAGGGCTGAATTTACACCCGATGCGACGCTGGCGGGGTATAATGATACGGTACACGGTGGAATTGTCAGTGCCTTGTTAGACGAAGCTATTGTTTGGGCAGCCTATGTTGCCACTGGGCGATTCGGTGTGACGGCAGAGTTGAATATTCGTTTCCTCAGACCGCTTATTGTCGGCAGGCCTTGTATCGTCTCGGGACGTTTATTTGAAGACCGGAAAAAGCTCTGGAAGATGGAGGCGGAGATCTTAGATCAAGGGGGCGTCGTTGTCGCACGAGCAATGGGCAAGGTCATCCCCCAAAAAATAACATAAGAAAATATCAATTCATGATTTATGAGGTATGAAATGGAGAAAGTCGACACGAAAAAATTGATTGGTATCGTGGGAGAGAAAAATGTGAGGGATAATCCTGCCGATTTACTGGTGTATGGATCGGATTCGTCGGTTCATGAGGCATCGGCATGGAGTGTTGTGCGTCCAGAGACGGTGGAACAGGTACAGGCGATTGTTCGGTACGCCAACGAGAACAAGATTCCAGTCGTGGTTCGCGGGAGTGGCTCGGGAATGTCCGGTCAGGCGGTGCCTATCCACGGCGGAATCGTCCTCGATTTGAAGAAGATGAATCGCATCCTGGAGGTCAACCTGGCCGATACCTACTGCCGTGTAGAAGCAGGGGTTGTGGATGATGATCTGAACAAGGCTCTGAAACCATACGGTGTCAGGTATCCGGTGGCTCCGGCATCGAGCCGTGTGGCAACCATCGGGGGTGAGATCGCCAACAATGCCAGCGGTGTTCGTTCGGTGAAATATGGAGCCGTTCGGGATGTCGTTCTGGGTATGAAGGTCGTGATGGCCGATGGCAGCCTGATCAACCTGGGTGCCAAGACGCGTGTACAGGCATCTGGGTATCAGCTAGATCGCCTCATGGTAGGATCCGAGGGAACCCTGGGTATTATCGTCGAAGCCACGTTGAAATTCGTCCCGATTCCCAAGTTCGTATGTATGGGTGTGGCCAACTTCCGCAAGCTTGAGGACGCAGGCAAGTCCATCTCAGGAATCATGGAGTGCGGAGCGCAGCCATCGCTATTAGAGCTGATGGACAATGTGGCGATCACGGCCGTAAACAAGGCCATGGACATGGGATTGCCCGATGTAGAAGCCATCCTGATGTTCGAAGCGGATGGGATGGTAAAAGAGGCCGTCGAGTTCGAGATTCAAAAGATGAAGGATGTCTGTGAAAAGAACGGTGGATTTGACGTGAAGTGGAGTTATGAAGCACAGGAGCGTACCAAATTATTCGCCGGACGGAAGAAACTCTTCCCGGCCTTGTCCCTGTACGTGGAAACCCATGCCTGTACGTCTTTGGCCGATGATATGGCTGTTCCGTATTCCAAGATGGCCGAAACGGCCCGTAAGATTCATGAAGTGGCAGAACGGAACAACGTCATTATGACTGCCTACGGGCACTGCGGTTCAGGATGCATGCACACGAAGATCCTGATGGAGGCTGGAAAGGGAAAACAGTGGGAGAATGCCAGGAAGGCCGTGGAAGAGATCTACGATTTTGTCATCTCGGTCGGCGGAAGTACCTCGGCAGAGCATGGCATCGGTCTCTCAAAGGCTCCGGCCTTCAAGAAAGAAAAACATGATTCATTGCCCTTTATGCACGCCATCAAAGCGGCTTTGGATCCCAATAACATCCTGAACCCCGGCAAATTGATGGACGCCCCGGATGATTGGGTTACAGCG
>CAZYTI010000889.1:0-2693 GCA_964650065.1 uncultured bacterium | reverse complement strand
CGCTACGAATAGACTGAACCGAATTGTCAATATGCTTGAGGTAATTAAATAATGAACAGGACTAAAAAAGCAAAAATCTATTGGAAAAAATCAATTTTTTCCATTCTTACGCTCTCTGTAATTGCATTTCATTCGGGTTTTGGACAGGATGTCGTTGTCCTGACGATAGACGAGGCGATCGAGATCGCTTTGGATAAGAGTTACAATATCAAAAATTTAAAACAGTTCGTTATCGGAGCCGAACGCAGCCTCTGGGCCGCCAAGGCTGGGTATCGAACCCGGATCACCAGTAATATCTATACACCGGCATATGACGAAGGCTTCACATTGGTCGAGCAGGTGGAGGGAAATCCTGTGGCCAAACAGTTCGGGAGTTTACAGGTGAGGGGAACATTTGACATCATCCAGCCCATGCCCTGGATTCCCCTGGGTGGAGGAGATCTGACCTTCCGTTCTGAGGCCTATCAGTTGAATTCCTGGACACCTTCGAGTCATACACCAAATTTGGATATCAAGTCCAATAAGTTTTTCACTTCACTCAGTCTGATAGTAAACAAACCCCTGTTCACCATCAATGAGGTGGCTCTGGAATTGAAATCCGCTGAGCTGAATTATGAACGGCAGACACGGCGATTCGCGCGTATGGAGCTGGATCTGGTCTATGAGGTGACCAACTCTTTTTATATGCTATACCGCTTGAGTCAACAGTACGATATCAACAGGGAGAAAGTCACGCGGCAGGAAGATATTTACAATACAACCAAGAACAAGTTCGATGCCGGCCTCATTGCCGAAGTGGATGCCATGCAGGCCGAAGTAGATCTCATTCGGGATCAGAATGAACTCAAATCATCCGAGGGCGCGCTGAAACAACAGGAAGCCGCATTCAAACAACTCATCGGTATTCCATTGGATACACAACTCAAAGTGATCACGGAAATGGAATTGAAGCGGGTTGCTGTGGATCTGGAAAGGGCCATCGGACTCGCCTTACAGAATCGTAGCGAAATCGTTGAGGAGCAGATCAATATCGAGGATCAAAAGATAACGATCCGGCAGACCGATGCCAGGGTCGCCATCAATGGAAATTTAAGGGGATACTATACATTTTCGGGCTTTTCTGATCCCACGCTTCCATTAGGAACACCGAGCGCGGATTTGTTCTCTTCCAGTTGGGATGTATTGCGACAAACACCCAATCGGGGAATTACCTTTAATCTCGAAATTCCCATCTGGGACTGGGGGCGTAACAGGGCTCAGGTCGAATCGGCGGAAGCTGTTTTGGTGAGGGATGAGTTAACTCTGGAAAATTTATATGTGACCATCGAACGGGAAGTACGGGATGTCCTGCGGAAGCTGGAAGAGGCCTGGGATCGGGTCCAGATGTTGGACAGAAGTAAGGAAGTGGGGGAGCGATCTTTTGATATCAGCCTTCAGCGGTTTGCCAACGGAGATATTACCCTGACTGAACTTGCCCGAGCCAGCGATCAGTTGAACGATGCTAAAATCTCTTATCTCTCGGCATACAATGAATACATGCTGGCATTGGCCGATCTGAAACGCAAAACCCTCTACGATTTCGAGAATGATCAGCCGCTTGTGGAATAATAAATAAGTCATAGAACAAAAAACCTCCCGAAAGTACATGATCCCACCGGGAGGTTTTTAAATTTGTGCTCGTTCGTGCCAATTCGTGGTAATTTTATTTGCCTCCGATGGTCATCTCCTGGATTTTAATGGTTGGACCATTGATGGAACGCTTGAACTCCAGATCGTTACCGACCATTTCAATTTCGTTTAGGATCCTCCCAAGATTGCCGGAAATAGTGACTTCTGCAACCGGATAGGCCACCTCGCCCTTTTCAATCCACAGTCCGAATGCACCCCAAGAGATATCGCCTGTCGTGGGTACGGTGCCGTGTCCAATGGTGCCGGTGAGTAAAAATCCGCTGTCGACAGATGAAACGATCTCTTCCGGTGTTTTGTCACCAGGGATGAGGTAGACGTTGTTGGGACCCGACGCATGTCCTGTGGATGTCATCTGCAATTTCCTGGCAGAATAGGTATCCAGAAGAAAGTTTTTCAGAAATCCTTCTTCAAGTATCACTGTTTTCTGAATGGGAACACCCTCGCCATCGAAGGGTTTGGCACCCGGCACACCGGGCATGAGACCATCATCGACAATATGGGCATTCTTATTTCCCACTTTCTGGCCGAGCTTGTCGGCCAGAAAGGTTTGCTTTAAATAGACACCACTACCCATGATACAGCCACAGAAAAATCCGAGAAGACTGGCCGTCATCTGCGGTTCCAGAACAACAGGGACATTTTGGGTTTTTATTTTTCGAGCACCGATGAGCCGGGTGACGCGATGGACGGCCTCCCTGGCAATGGCTTCCGGTTTCATGAGTCGATCGAGACTTCGGGAAAAATCGTATTTGCCTTCATCGAAAAGATTGTCACCCTCACCCGCCTGGAGGTAGACACCACAGAGGCAGCTCGTCTGGGAATAGGTACCGGAAAAACCCCGGGAGTTGGCCAAATAGAGGGATCCGATATAAGTCCCGAAGGCGGCGCCATATGTCTTTTTGATGCGGTCATCCCCCAGACAGATTCTTTCTGTTTTTCTGGCTATTTCAATTTTTTTCTTTAGTTCAGGAACTCCTTTTGAAATTAAAAATACTATTTAATTA
>CAZYTI010000888.1:0-2696 GCA_964650065.1 uncultured bacterium | reverse complement strand
AGAAAAATTATTCGGAATGGTGATGAAGGAAAATCATGTTGAGGTGATACTGGTTGAAGAAAGAATTGAGGCAACAGACGAATTCTTTTTTGGAATCACGCTTGATGATCAATGGAAAGGACCCATCCTTATCCTGTCTCCCGATGGGGGTATCAACATCGAAGAACTCGCCGAAAACACCCCCTCTAATATCGGTAGGATAGCGATCGATTATCTCACCGGCATAAAAAGAGAGGAATTACAACATGTCATAGATTCTTTACACTTTCCTCAAAAAAGTAAGCTTGCGCTGGAAAAAACGGTAATGAGATTATACGGCATGTTTAAAACGTATGAGATGACCTCCTTAGAGATTAATCCCCTGTTTTACTCCCCTGAAAGAGGACTGATTGCCGGAGACTGTAAAATCGCCGTAGATGATTACGCTGTGTTTCGACATCCGGAGTTGAATGAGATGATTGAAATCCCCCGAGAGTTTTCTCATGCCCCGACAGAGTTGGAAAAAAGAGCCTGGATGGTGGAAAAAGATGATTATCGAGGAACTTTTTACTTTAGCCAACTCGTGGTCGATATTAAGGAAAAGGGCTACGTTGCCTACCATGGTGGGGGTGGTGGTGGCTCAATGGCGTGCATGGATAAGCTTCTGAAGTATGGACTTAAGCCTGCCTGTTATGTCGATACAAGCGGAAATCCTTCGGAATCCAAGATTTATAAAGCCATCAAGATCATCTTAGCTATTCCTGGTATTGAAGGATACTTATGGATAAGCGATGCCGTCGCATCTCAGGATCTGTCAATAGGTGCACGGGCTCTGATTCAGGCACTCAGGGAAGAAAAACCCACGTTTCCTACAGTTGTCCGTTTAGTTGGTTATAAAGGTGATGAGGCCAAAAGCCTGGTCCAGGAGGCCGTAAAAAAATGTGGACTTCGGGTTGAATACTATACTGATGAGGTGACAACAGAGTATTGTATTAAAAGAATGAAAGCACTGATCGAAAAAGGGTAACATTGTACAGGGAGAATGATGGCGATCCTGATAGACGAATACACAAGCGTTTTAGTTCAAGGAATAACCGGGAGGCAGGGAAGAGCAAGCACGGAACTGATGAAGGCCTACGGAACGAATGTCGTTGCAGGCGTTACCCCCGGAAAAGGCGGACAGAATATTGATGGAGTACCCGTTTTTAATCGTGTTACAGAAGCCATAGAGACATGTGGTGAGATTGATGCAGCCATCGCGTTCGTTCCTGGTCCACATGTAAAAGGCGCTCTGATAGAAGCGATCCAGGCGGGAATAAAATTTGTTGTCACGCCCGTCGACCGGGTGCCTGTTCATGATATTCTCGAAGTCATTAGTCTTGCCAGAGCGACAAGAACACGACTTATCGGCCCCAATACAGCAGGGCTTATAAGCCCTGGTAGGTCACTCATTGGCATGCTGGGAGGTGATGCAGCAAGAGCAAAAAAATTATTCCCAACAGGACCTGTAGGGGTCATGTCGAGAAGTGGAGGGATGACGACCACAATATGTCACTTCCTTGCACAAAAGGGGATTGGTCAGTCAACGGTCATCGGCGTTGGCGGGGATGCGATCATAGGCAGTTCGTTCCCGGAGCTTTTGCCATTCTTTCAAGAGGATAACGAGACTAAATGTGTGGCAATATTCGGTGAAATTGGCACGACCCAGGAGGAAAGAGTCGCGGAGATGATCAAAAAGGGAGCATTCCGGAAGCCCGTGATCGCATATATTGCCGGGATTTCAGCGCCTGAAGGCACCCGATTTTCGCATTCTGCCGCGATCGTCAGTGGCCAGGCTGGGACGGCTTTGAGTAAAATAACGTTGTTAAAAGAAGCCGGGGCGTTCGTGGTCGATGATGTTACTGATTTTCCAACAGTCATCCAAAAACTTTTATAAACATGGAAAAGATGAAAGTCCTGCGCTCTATGTTGTTTGTTCCGGTCACAAGGCCAAAATTTTTTGTGTCCGCTCCGAAATCCGGAGCCGATGGCATCATTCTTGACCTTGAGGATTCTGTTCCCATTCATGAAAAAGAAAAAGGGAGGCAGGCAATCAAGGAAGCGATCTCCTCCGTTGGGGTTGGAGGAGCTGATGTGCTCGTTCGGATTAATAATAATGATGACAACCTCTTAAAAGACCTGGATGCATGTGTGTGGCCCGGTTTAGAGGGGATTATGATCCCAAAAGTAGAAACGGCTGCTGACGTTACTCTTGTGGACAACGTCGTAAGTCAACTTGAAAAAGAGAGGGATCTGGAACCCGGAAGTATCTATCTGGAAGTCGATTTCGAAACGGCAAAAGGGATCGTTAATGCCCAGGATATCATCCCCGCTTCATCCCGGGTGCTTTCCGTCGGTTTCGGGACAGGAGACTATTGCCGGGATGTAGACATTGTGCCTTCCCCTGACGGTAGGGAACTCCTGTATGCCTTTTCCAGGTTGATTACGCTTGCCAAAGCTACAGGAGTTCAAGCGAAAGGAATTCTGGGGACAATCGTAGATGTTCGGGATTTAGAAAGCTTTGAACACAGGGCGATAAAGGCGAGAAATTTAGGGAGTAGCGGCTCTCCGTGTATTCACCCTAAACAGGTGGAAATCCTGAACCGGATCTTTTCTCCTTCCCGTGAACGGATAGAATGGGCGGAAAACGTGATCGAGACTTTTGAAAAAGGATCACG
>CAZYTI010000887.1:0-2696 GCA_964650065.1 uncultured bacterium | reverse complement strand
TACGACGAGCCCCAGTGCGTGAAGTACTGCTGTAAGGAGGCGCTCACGCTTTCCACGCCAGATATGGTATCCCAGAGATCCCGGCGGAAGGTGGTAGAGAACCTGTTGAACGAGTTGCTGGAGGCCTGAGACTGGGTGGCGCCTCAGCGGGGTTACTTGCCGAAAGCGAATGCTAGAGTCTCGTAGTGACCTAGTCTAGGGCAGTGGAGGGACGGACGGATCGGTGGCGAATCCCACTGATCCGTTCACCTCGTAGAGACAGTCTGGCAGGTCAAGGGCAAGCCGATAGGGTTGAGTCTTTCCATAGGGACTATGCAGGTCACGTTGATAGACGATCAAGTGGGGTCGAGAGACGTGGTGAAAGTATACGGAGGAAGTAAAAGTGGCAGAGGACAATAACGAGTTAAGAATTGGGGTCTTCGTGTGTCATTGCGGCACCAACATCGCTGGGGTGATTCCTCCGGCCGAAGTGGCGGAGTACGCTTCGAAGCTGCCCGGTGTGGTGTTCGCCACGGACACACGTTATGCCTGCGCTGATTCGGGCCAGGCAGCCATTCAGAAAGAGATCGTCGCGAACGATCTGAATCGGGTTGTGGTAGCCTCGTGTTCCCCAAGGTTCCATGAAAAGACCTTTCAGGGCGCCTGTCAGAGAGCCGGGCTCAATCCTTACAGATTTCAGATGGCTTCGGTTCGGGAACAGGTTTCCTGGGTGACCGAGGATGAAGATGAGGCCACCCGGAAGGCAAAAACATTGGCAGCAGCAGCCGTCAACCGGGTCAAGTACCATCATAGCCTTGAAACCCGTGAGGTGAGTGTTCATCCCGATATCATGGTAGTGGGTGGCGGCATTGCAGGTATGCAGGCAGCCCTGGACATTGGTGCTTCCGGCCATAAGGTATACCTGATTGAAAAAGCCCCCACCATCGGGGGACATATGCTTCAATTTGACAAGACGTTTCCCACACTGGATTGTGCTGCCTGTATCGGTACACCGAAGATGGTTTCCGTTGCCCAGGATCCCAACATTGAGTTGCTCTCCTACAGTGAGGTGGAAGAAGTATCGGGATTTATCGGCAATTACACAGTGAAGGTCCATCGATACCCAAGGTATGTGAAGGAAGGGATATGTACGGGGTGCGGCGACTGCACGAAAGTCTGCCCTGTAACAAGGCCCAGCGAATGGGATGTGGGCATTACGATGAGAAATGCCATATACAGATCTTTCCCGCAGGCTGTCCCCATTACCTTTGTCATTGATAAACGAGGAACCTCCCCGTGTAAGGCTACATGCCCTGCCCATGTAAGTATCCAGGGCTTTATCGCCCTGATCAACCAAGGCAAATACGAAGAGGCTCACAAACTTTTCAAGAAAGAGCACCCGTTTCCCGGTGTTTGCGGAAGGATCTGCCACCATCCATGCGAGGAGGCCTGTACCCGCAACGATGTGGACAATCCACTGGCCGTTAGGGATCTTCACAGATTTCTGGCGGACCAGGATCTTGCTGAAGAGACCCCGTTTGTCCCTGAAATGGGAGAAAAAAGGGATGAAAAAATCGCCATTATCGGGTCTGGTCCCGCGGGGCTATCCGCAAGTTACTTCCTCGCTCAAGATGGGTATCAGGTTACGGTTTTCGAGAAATTGCCAATGCCCGGCGGTATGATGGCTGTTGGAATACCTGAATATCGCCTGCCCAGGAATATACTGGAGGTAGAAATCAATATCATCGAAAAGTTGGGGGTGACCGTAAAAACAGGTGTAACTTTTGGAAACGATATCACATTAGAAGGGCTTGAATCGGAAGGGTTTAAGGCGGTTTTTTTGGCCACAGGCCTACATGAAAACCGCAGGCTTGGAGTTGAGGGGGAAGACTTGGAAGGAATCCTGCCCGGAGTATCTTTTCTCCGCGATGTTGCGCTAGGAAAGCAAATCACAATTGGGAAAAAGATCATTGTCATCGGAGGCGGAAATGTAGCTATCGATGTAGCACTGACTGCCGGACGAATCGGGGCCGATGTCGTGACAATGGTTTGTCTGGAATCCCGCGATGAAATGCCTGCATGGGAACATGAAATTACGGATGCCCTTGAAGAGAAAATTGAAATTGTCCACCGATTTGGACCCAAAAGGTTCCTTGAAAAAGATGGAAAAGTTGCGGGAATAGAATTCAAACAGTGTACCCAAGTATTCGATGAAAACAACCGTTTCAATCCTAAATATGATGAAAACATTCTAAAAACCCATGATGCAGACACGGTTATAGTTGCAATTGGCCAGATGGCTGATCTGTCCTTTGCCGAAGCACAAAAGATACCCGTCACCCCACCAGGAGGAATAGAAGCGGATCCGGTTACCCTACAAACATCAATCCCATGGGTTTTCGCCGGAGGGGATGTGATTTATGGTCCAAAATCGGTTGTTGAAGCCGTAGAATGCGGAAAAGAGGCAGCAGAAAGTATTCATCGCTTTCTTAATAACATGGATCTTTACGATGGGCGGCGCAGAGATTGGTCCTATGAAAAGCCTGAAACAATAGGTTTAGAAAAAATACCACGAATTTCCATGCGGCGGATAGAGCCAGAAGAGCGAAAGGGAAACTTCAAGGAGATCGCGTTTGGATTTGATGAGCAAGAGACAAAGGCTGAGGCCGCACGCTGTCTTGAGTGTGGGATATGTTCGGAATGCTATCAGTGCGTGG